>JBGCDN010000567.1:0-8558 GCA_045105495.1 Planctomycetaceae bacterium | reverse complement strand
ACACCATCGATGTCCGGTTGCTGAATGATGTTGTCACGATCACCGTCGATACGTCTGGCGACGGCTTGCACAAGCGAGGCTATCGTCGCAAAGCGGGTATGGCTCCTCTTCGCGAAACAACCGCCGCGGCGCTGGTGCTGTTGTCTTACTGGAACCGTGATCGACCGCTGATCGATCCGTTCTGCGGTTCAGCAACGATCCCAATCGAAGCCGCCATGATCGGACGCAACATCGCGCCTGGTCGAAATAGATCGTTTGCAGCAGAAGACTGGTCAATTACGACTCGAGAAATGTGGCGCGAAGCACGGACGGAAGCCAAGGACACTGTCGCGCCGCGGATGACCTACCCGATTCTGGCAACAGACTATGACTACAAGGTGCTGCGATTCGCCCGAGAGAACGCAGCCGAAGCGGGTGTCACGACGGACCTGCACATCCAGCAGAAAGAGCTGATGGACCTATCTTCCAAGCGGAAGTACGGGTGTGTGATTTGCAATCCACCTTGGGGACATCGGCTAAGTGACATTGAAGAATTGCAGGCAACGACTCGCGTTCTGAAGAGCGTGATGGAACCGCATGACACATGGTCGGTCTACGTTCTGACCGCGCTGCGAGACTTTGAACGGCAGTTTGGTCAGCAAGCAGAACGCAAACGCAAGCTCTTCAACGGCAAGATTGAAAGCACTTACTACCAGTTCAACGGCCCGCGCCCGCCAGAGCCTCGTGAAGGTGGCGAGAGCGACGACGATGAGGCTGCAGGTCTGTCTGGTGAAGTAGAGAGTCCGGAAACGCCTGAAGCTTCTTCCGGCTCAGAGCACGATATCGGAACAGACTAAAAGAGACGCCTTTTAAAACCTAGTCGATCTGGAGTCAGGAAATGTCAAAGTCCACTGCGATGCTGAGCGTTCTTTGTATTGTGCTTGGTTCAATCACCTTGTGGCAGATTCCCACGAACGCAGCACCTCGCAGAGTGAATGCTGTCGTAAAGTGGGAGCATTTGGCGATGACAACGGACGGCCCGAAGCTCAGCACGCCCGAGGTTTCGCGCAAGATTATCGGGCTTGGAAACGAGGGCTGGCAACTGGTTGATGTCGAAACCTACGCCGAAAACGGAACCACAACCAAAGCCGTTTACTTCTTCAAACGCGAGAAGTCCGGCGAGTAATCGATCAACCGGACGAACCTCGCCGTCGATCGTGTGTCCGCACTCGTATTACCTGATGCTGATGCGCGATCTGCGCAGGTCACTTTGACAAAAGTCCAAAATGCTGCGCGAATACATCAATCTGCCGCGACCGGTCCACATTCTCTGTCTGGGGATGTTCATCAATCGCGCGGGTTCGTTTGTATTGGTGTTTCTCACAATCTACATCAGTGAGAAACTTGGACACGGCGAAGCGTTTGCCGCTCAGTGCATGGGCGTTTTCGGATTCGGTTCTATCTTCGCTTCACTGATTGGTGGGCAACTGGCTGATCAGATCGGTCGGAAAACTGTCATGGTGTCCGCCCTCTTTGGCGGCGCGATACTGTTGGGGCTGTTGAGTACGGCGAGTTCGAAGCCGGCGATTGCACTTACGATTCTTGGTTATGCGCTTATCGCCGAGACATTCAGGCCAGCGTGTTCTGCAATGCTGGGGGACTTTACCACTCCAGCCCAGCGGCCAATTGCGTTTGGCCTGTTCTACATTTCGATCAACCTCGGCTTCGCTTGCGGTCCACCAATCGGTGGTATTCTCGCAGACATTTCTTACCGATTGTTGTTCTTCGGCGATGCTGCGACGATGGCCGTGTTCGGCGTCATTATCCTGCTGATGCTGCCCGAATCGAAGTCGCTTCTGACGGACGAGAACGACAACAGGCCAGTGGAGATTCCCGCAGCAAAAGCGATAAGGCAGATTCTTGCCGACGGACCATTCCTCGTGTTCTGTGTTGCCACACTGTTGATCGCTGTGGTGTTCATGCAAAGCGTGTCGACACTGCCGCTGCACATCAAGCGAGCTGGCTACGACAACAGTCAGTTCGGCGCGTTAATGGCGATTAATGGCTTGCTGATCTTCATTGTTCAACTGCCGCTGACGCACTACTTAGAACGCTTCAATGCGATGTCCAACATCATTGTTGGCGGCGTCCTGATTGCCGTTGGGTTCGGGTTATACTTCTTCCCGGTCAGCCTGATCGGACTAATAGCAGCCGTACTGGTTTGGACGCTTGGCGAAATCATGCAGGCACCGTTTAAGCAAACGGTTGTGACCAACCTTGCTCCGCTACCACTCCGCGCCAGATACCTTGGCTTGTTCAGCATGTGCTATTCGCTGGCCCTCACCATTGGGGCCCCGACGGGCGGTTTTGTGCTGGAGCGGTTCGGGGCACGTGCGCTTTGGAGAGGCTGCTTTGTCGTTGCTGCGTTTGGGGTTGTCGCGTATGCGATGGCTTATCGATCGATCACGCTTCGAACCAATCAGACTGCACCGGAACCTATGGACGAGCCCACAGCCGCGACGGCCAGCAACTGCCCGTAAGAAACCGGGATTGAAACGACGTAATCCCGGAGACTTGTGATACAGGCACTTACGGAGCGGCTGCGATTCCAACAGCCATTGCGGCTCCCTGAACCAATGCGGCTTTCTTGTTAAATGGAACTCGATACTTCAGCTTCGGTGCACAGTCACCCGGACGAATCCAACCGAGCGAGTAACGGCGACGATGAATCGGATCGATCGTCATTTGGTACGGCAGGCCAATGAGCTGAGTTGTCATTCTGCCAGCCGAGGCGAACGGCTGAAGCATCGGATGGTACGAATGGCCGTAGCGTTCTAGCGCCGGATCTTCGAAGTACAGCGGGTTGTGATGCAGGTTCGAAGCCATCCAATGGAAAGCGATTGGCTGACGTTCAGCACGCGTATACGTTTCATTGGGTAGCTCTTCGGCCAGGCGTTCCGGCAACTGATCTTTGTCGATGCCTTCGAGCGCGTAGCTGAGGAACGGACGAATCTGACGGATGCTGCGATCTTCAAGAGCCAGCTTGGTTAGCTCGTCTACACCGCCCTGAAGTTCGTCGTCGTCATCGCGTTCAAGACCGGACAGATCATCATCAAGATCACCCTTGGAATCAGGAGCCCTGCTGGACTCTTCATCTTGCAGCCGCTTCAGCATTGCATCGATGTCTTCTTCCTGGTCGGCTGAAGCTTCCTGTCCCGCCTTGCCAAAACCAGATCGTGGAACGTCGGCAAGTCGCCGAGTTGGCCGGCGATACTGCGGCGCGACGGTTTGGTAGGCTGGTTGCTGGGCTGTCGTGGCCGGTGGTTTGGCGAAGGGCCGTTGTTGCGTGATACGCCTGATCGGTGTTGTGACCGCGGACCGCATGGTCGCCACCCGCGCTCTCCAGCGAGACACTTGTGCCTTCATTGGAGCTTGCGCGGAAGCGGACGCGTGGGCGAACAGTATCGCCGCTGCGAACGCCAGAACGCTAGTTTGCGTCCGGCGAATGCTCCATCGAGTAGTTTGGTGCTTCCTGCGTGATTGCAATGTCATGCGGATGGTTCTCCCTAACCGACGCCGCTGTGATCTTGATGAACTCCGTTTCCGTACGAAGTTCTTCGATCGTTTGTGTTCCCACATAGCCCATTCCTGATCGAAGTCCTCCGATCAGTTGGTAGAGCACTGGTTGTAGAGCCCCTTTGTAGGGAACTCGACCTTCCACACCCTCCGGAACGAGTTTCTGTTTGTCATTCTTCTTTTCGCTCTGTCGGTATCGGTCACTGCTGCCTTTCATCATGGCTCCCAACGATCCCATACCCCGGTACCGCTTAAAGCTGCGGCCTTTGTAAAGAATCATTTCACCCGGGCTTTCATCAACTCCGGCCAGCAAACCGCCAACCATTACCGTGTAAGCCCCGGCAGCAAGTGCCTTGACGATATCGCCGCTGTACCGAATTCCTCCGTCTGCGATCAGTGGTATTCCTGAACCGGCAAGAGCCTTCGCGGCGTCAGCAATCGCTGACAACTGCGGAACACCCACACCGGAAATAATTCTTGTTGTGCAGATCGAACCGGGACCAATCCCGACCTTCACTGCGTCTGCTCCAGCATCAGCCAGGGCCTTCGCACCGTCACCAGTCGCGACGTTACCCGCGATGACATCGATGTTGAACTGCTTCTTAATCTCAGAAACGGTGTCCATCACGTTCTTGGAATGACCGTGAGCCGAATCAACGACCAACACGTCCACACCAGAATCAATCAGGCTGCCTGCGCGATCGTAATCGAGGACGCCAACGGCGGCTCCGACACGCAGACGACCGCGTTCATCTTTCGAAGCCCGCGGGTATCGCAGGTTCTTATCGATGTCCTTGATCGTGATTAATCCCTTCAATTGATATAGATCGTCTACCAGCAGCAGCTTCTCTACTTTGTTTTCCAGCAGAATCCGCTGGGCATCGGCAAGATTCGTGTTTGGAGCTGCAGTGATAAGGTTTTCCTTGGTCATCACCTCCGAAACTTTTTCGTCTTCGGAGTCAAGAAAACGAAGGTCTCGGCTGGTCAGAATGCCAACCAGCTTGCCTTCGATCGTGACTGGAACACCGCCGATATTGCGTTCTTCCATCATGCGGACGGCTTCGCCTACGGTTGCATCCGGGCTAAGCGTGACCGGGTCGACAATCACACCGTGTTCGCTGCGTTTCAGCGCATCGACTTTGAGCGACTGCTGCTCAACCGTCATGTTCTTGTGGATGATGCCGATACCGCCCTCCTGAGCCATACCGATGGCCATGTCAGCCTCAGTGACGGTATCCATAGGGCTGGAAATGAGCGGCAGGTTGAGGGGTATATTGCGCGTCAGGTGGGAGGCGACATCAACGGTGGCTGGCATGACTTCGCTGTATCGCGGTGCCATCAACACGTCGTCGAATGTCAGGCCTTCGTATTTGATTCTGTCTTGCATGATTTCTCTCCTCGTGGCGACGGCTCCCAGCCATCGCAATTCTTGAGTCGCGCGGCGTCTGCTTACGACTCGGGTGTGTTCAATCCGTCAATCAGTTCGCCCGTTTCCACGAGCTTTTGAATCCGTTTTGACAGTGCGACCAACCGATCAACCGGCTGTTGTTCAGCACGTGCACTTTCGGGGAATTTCAGTTCGGCCAGCACATGATCGATCGCGGCTTTGTCTATCTGCTTGCGGTACATTCCACGCAAGACACCTCGCATGAGCTTCCGACGATGATGAAATAGTCGCCTGACGAAGTCGTGAAAGAATTGCCGATCGCCGATGGCATTGCGTCGTTCGTGCTGAGGCCGCAAAAGCACAATCGCCGAGTTCACCTTGGGGCGTGGCCAAAACACCTGAGGTCCCATTTGCTTCAGAATCTTCACGAAGCATTGCGACTGCAGCCACGCCGACAGCGCGCCGTAGTGAGATGAGCCGGGCTTGGCGGACATGCGTTGGCCGAGTTCCAACTGAATGGTGATCACCATTCGCTTCCACGGCAGGTCGGTCGCAACGAGGTTCGACACGACCGGTGTAGCCACGTTGTATGGAAGGTTCGAAACCAACTTCAGGCGTGAGTCTGGGATGGAGTCCAGCTTCTCCTGAACCACTTCCAAAACCTGTGGCGACAGAGTGTTTTTGTTCTTCAGGATGTCGGTTTTTAGCAGCGTGACATTCTCTGCGTCTTGCACGGCTTCCTGAGCCAGAGGGAACACATTTTCGTCCAGCTCGACAGATACGACGTGGCCGGCATTTTGAACCAGGAAGGCAGTCATTCCTCCGGTACCAGCTCCAACCTCCAGAACAACATCGCGTGCTGTGATCTCAGCGCTGCGGGCGATGAATTCGACGAGGTTCACGTCGATCAGGAAGTTCTGCCCAAGATCACGGCGCGGGTTGTAGCCGTGGCGCTGAAACAGCTCCATGAGGTGGGTTCGAGTCTGACGCTCGGCATCCTTCATATGAGAAAAACGCGGATGTACAATTCGCGCCCGAAGAGGATTTGACAACGGTCTTCCGACAGCGACGTGGCTGGATCGCGGACCTACCGTCAAGAATTTGATCCGGCCCAGCTTAGCAGGTTTGAAGGGCGATTCACACCCCTTCTCTTAGCCTGAAAGCTACTGATTCATGAACTGACGCACATACTTGCCCAAAATGTCAGTTTCGATATTTACCCGATCTCCGACCTGCCGGGCTCCCAGTGTTGTCACGTCCAGCGTGTGCGGAATGAGGGCAACGTTAAAACGGTTTTCAGACGTGGTGACCACTGTCAGGCTGATTCCGTCTACCGCGACGGAGCCTTTCGGAACGAGCTGAGCAGCCAGCTCTGGTGGGAGCCGAAAGTACATATCCGTCCATTCGCCGTCTTGTTTGATTTCGTCGACCACGCCCACACCATCGACGTGGCCTTGCACGAAATGGCCACCCAGCCTTCCATTCGCCGGTAACGCTCGTTCAAGGTTCACCGGCGACTCGACAACAAGATCGCCGAGGTTCGTTTTCGATAACGTTTCTTCACCGGCTTCAAAGGTCCAGGCAGCGTCTTTGATTTCGACAATCGTTAGACAACAACCGTTGATCGCAATGCTGTCACCAATCTCAGCGGTTCCGTCGGCAATGTCGCTTGGCGCATTGACGGCCAATCGGATTCCATGATCGGCCTGCTGAATTCCGGCGACAGATCCGCGAGCTTCGATAAGTCCGGTAAACATGGTTTCAACCTTGTTGATCGCTGTTGGTTCAAGCATTTTCGGCGTACAGCTTGTTTTCTCGAATGAACGCCTCGACCGCACGTGGGGTTAGAAAGCGAATGCTGTTGCCAGCTTCGACTCGGGCTCGAATCTCTGTCGCTGAAATGTCGATCGGTGGAATGTGGATGTGTTGAACTCGGTTCGCAACATCCTTCCCAACCAAGGCGATCGTTTCTTCGGCAGATGGCAGAGCGTCCCGACCGCGATTCACGGCGACGATGGTTGCGAGTTCGGCAATGCGTTCTGGCTGTCTCCACGAGCCGAAGTCATTGAGCGAGTCGGCACCGATCAGCAGAAACAGTTCGCGGTCTGCACCTTCGGTTGCGAGTTGCTGCAGCGTATCGACGGTGTAGCTTGGGCCTTCGCGTTCGAACTCAATGCGACTGACGCCAAGGTGTGGGCAGCCGGAAACAGCGAAGTCCAACATCTCTGCTCGCTGCTTCGCGGGCGTGATGGTGTGATCGTCTTTGTGCGGTGGTGATGGGGCAGGAACGAACCAAACTTCGTCGAGTTCGCATTCCTCTCGACACCACTCCGCGAGCACGAGATGTCCGAGATGAACCGGGTCGAAGGTTCCACCAAATATGCCAAGTTTCATGCTGTGCCTCACTCCTGATTAGGCAGGAGTGTAGTGACACAACATCAAGTCGGCGAGTAGCCGAGGTAGGTCGCCTGGCGTTCGTCATCACAATCTGAGACCGAAACGCAAGCCTGCGTCTGTCTAAGAACGATCTTGCGGCGAATCACCTTTCGACGCCCACCATCCAAACGTCGCCGCCGCCCACCGATGCAACTGGAAGTTGCCCCTAGCGACGAGCGTTACGTCTTGCCATTTTGCGATTTCTATGGAGGCCACGAATCGGGACCAGGTTGCAGGCCCGAGCAGGCCATGTTGCAGGAACCCGATGGCCGCCGCCGTTCTTGATGTTTCCTTCCCACCAAATCCATCCACCAGAAATGATGCCAACGACTTCTTGATTGCCATTGAAGACAGCACCGCCAGAATCGCCGGGCAGGAGTGTTGCATCGGCAAAGATCTGGTTGTCAGTGGTTGGGGCAGATGCGTAGGCGTTGAAGTGCCGTGGCTTGGTGACATCAGAACCACCACCAAGACCTGCAAACTCGAGCAGGTCACCAGGTTTGATTTCGTTCTGCGCCAGCTTCACTGGTGATTGTCCGCTGGGCAAGGCAACTCGCAGAAGGGCAACATCAAGGTCGTCGTTGATGCTGATGACTTTGCAGTTTCGCGAGACCTGGCCGGTTCGGTAGTAGACAGCGATCTCTCGAGTCGGTTTAACAAGTGCGGCTCGAACCACGGGGACTGAAGTTGACTGCATCGCGGTTTGCGTG
Organism: Planctomycetaceae bacterium; assembly: GCA_045105495.1. Taxonomy (GTDB): domain Bacteria; phylum Planctomycetota; class Planctomycetia; order Planctomycetales; family Planctomycetaceae; genus CAYNWT01. Next base: position 470 of record JBGCDN010000567.1, on the reverse strand, counting down.
GCTGCCGTGTCGGTACTCTTGGCCTTCTCAATTGCCGACTCGATGACATGTGCAGCAGTCAGGCAGTACGCTTCGCCCTTGGGTAGTTCAGGGGCTTTGTCGAAGTGGACAACCACACCAGTGGCGAGTGCCTTGGCCGTGCGTTCTGCACGGGTTTCGATCTGAACCTTCACCACAGCGTTGTGGTGCTTAGCTGGCTTGGTCCACTTCCAAAGTGGATTCCCCTTGCCGACCTGAGCGACAGCAGTCTGGCTCAGGCTTAACGTCATTAGTATGACGAAAGTCGTTCGCATAGCTTCGGCCTCCGTTGGGCTCACGCTGATGTGTCTCCCCCGCCGAGCGGCCCGGATGAACTCAGATGCAAGCGTTGGTGTGGCTCCACTTAAAGCCATCGACCAGAAAGGCCTCTGCTAACCAGTTTTCTTTTCTCTGCTCGTAACGAGCGGCAGATCCTGCAATGTCAAAACGTC
>JBGCDN010000566.1:0-4756 GCA_045105495.1 Planctomycetaceae bacterium | reverse complement strand
GACGTTGTGGATTCGATGGAAGCTACGAGAACCAGAACAATGGCAGAAGGCAAAGCAGAGCGAAGCTGAAGATCAGTCGCTCGCAACGGGTCGATTCTCCGATTTGTTTGCCGGCGAGAATCTAAGAAACAGCCTCGTGGGCGTCGCATTGGCTTCGATCGGGCTCACCACGTTCTGGGGATGCCACATTTACGGCAAGAACGCGTTGTTAACACACGCTCAAAAAGCGGCCCGCATCGCCGAAGGGGTTCCCCATGCTCCGCCCGCCATTGACGAACTCGTGACGAAGAAAACTTCGGGCGAACTTACAGAAGACGAGTTTGGTGAAGCCGTAATCCAACTGCGAAAGCCTTACACGCAAGCGCGGTCGGCGGCCTACAAAAAGCACAACGTCAAGCAGGCGGAAATGCTAAGCATGGTTTTGAACACAATCGGCGGTGGCCTCGGGCTCGTGCTGTTCGGTTGGTTTGCGAACCGGCTGGGCCGAAAAGGTGCCTTCGTGTTCTACCACGTACTTGGGTTCGTCTTTGCAGTGCTGATGTTCAAAGTGCTTATTCCCAACGAGGCATCGCCGCTAGTCCTTGGCCTCATGCTTCCAGTCTTCGGGTTCTTCACGCTCGGCATGCACGCCGGCTACGCGGTGTATTTTCCCGAACTCTTCCCAACCCGCCTACGAGGAACCGGTGCAGGCTTTTGCTTCAACGGCGGACGAATTCTTCAAGGCGTCGCCTTTTTCGGCATTGGAGCCATGGGACTCGCTCCCGGTGTCAAAGCACTCTGGCTGGCACCACTGTACCTCGTCGGGGCAGTGGTGGTTCTCGCTGGGAAAGAAACCAAAGGCCAAAGCCTACCCGACTAGGCAACTTCCAGTTGCATCGGTGTGCGGCAGTGATGTTTGGATGGTGGTTTTCGGGGGCGGGCTTCGCCGCGAGAACGGCTTCTGGCCTCGCTCCGACCGACATCATTGATGCAGACCTGCCACCGATAATAAGCTAAGCATCCAACGCTACGTACGTAACTCATTGACCGGTTAGACCATGACAAATCAACTTCGCTGGGGCTTCCTCAGTGCGGCAGAGATCGCAAAGAAAAACTGGCAAGCCATTGCACTATCGCCCAACGCAAAACTGACGGCGGTTGCTAGTCGTAGCAAAGACAAAGCGGCCGCGTTCATCGACGAGTGTTCGCGTTCTTGCTTTGTTGATGAGAGACCAAACGCAATCGGAAGTTATGAGGAATTGCTTGCGTCCGACACTGTCGATGCTGTCTACATTCCGCTTCCAACCGGACTGCGGAAGGATTGGGTCATCAAAGCCGCTCAGGCAGGCAAACACGTGATGTGTGAGAAGCCATGCGCAATCGCGGCTGCTGACCTTGAAGACATGATTGCTGCCTGCAACGAGAACAACGTGCAGTTCATGGACGGCGTCATGTTCATGCACAACAAACGCATGGACAAAATGCGGGAGTGCCTTGATCGTGGGGATGTGGGAACCATCAAACGCATCGCCACTCAATTTAGCTTCCTCGCGCCGGAGGATTTTCTGAGTGGGAACATTCGTGTGAACAGCGATTTAGAACCACAGGGCTGCCTTGGCGACCTTGGCTGGTACACAATTCGGTTCACTCTCTGGGCTATGAATTATCAGACGCCGACACAGGTCACGGGGCGACTTCTGTCGGAACACGGGGCTCCGGGGAGCCCGAACTCGGTACCCACAGAGTTCTCCGGAGAGCTTCTATTTGAAGACGGTGTATCGGCAAGCTTTTACAATGCGTTCGTCAATGAACATCAACAGTGGGCCAACATCAGCGGTACGAAAGGCAACCTGCATGTCGCCGATTTTGTTCTGCCGTACTTTGGGAACGAACAATATTTTGACATCCACAACGCGGCATTCAGTGCGGATGGATGTCAGTTCAACATGGAGCGTCACACGCAACGACACGTCACCGCCGAGTTCTCGAACAACGCCCCCGATGCTCAAGAGACCACACTGTTTACGAGGTTCTCTGAGCTCGCTCTAAGCGGGACTCCCGACAACCACTGGCCGGAAATATCGCTCAAGACACAGCGTGTCATGGATGCGTGTTTGGAGTCCGCTCGGAATGAGAACCGGCCAGTTACGCTGTAAGACACGGCCGATCGGCTTAATCAATGCAGCGAGGAATCGACAGCGGCGGAAAGTGACAGTGGATGTCTTTCGGGCCCACCATCGGCAGTTCCTGAAAACCAGCAGTAGCCGTTCGCGAAGACATCAACGCGCACTCTTTTTCGAGGGTGTAGTACTTGTTGTAACCAGCACGCAGCATGTTGACTTCGCCGAAGTCGATGTCTTCTACGTATGCCTGCCAGCGCGTGTTGAACCGCTCAAAGCTTTGGATCAGCTTTTTCAGTTCACTTCGTACTTCACCGTCCGTTGAAGCCGCAGATATTTTGCGACGCAATGCCGGATTGAGATCTGTGAACTGACGATGAAGAGTGGCGACGCTGTGCTCGCATACGAATCGCGATAGAGGGTGTGAACCAGAAGCCAACATGAAGACGCGGCCCAGGTAAATGGTGGGCATCTTTAACCAATCGACTCGCTTTCGTTCGGTTCGCGCGAGAAGGACCTGCCAAGCGGCTTCTGTATCCTTTGCTCGCCGAAGGAACGCTGGTTCGTCGAATGAACCAGTGATCTGCTGAAACAGATTCTGTTCGTCATCAGTACGCATGCATGCGCTCGGAGGTGACTGTCGCAGAGTCGGTTTGGGGCGAACTAACTCTTCAGAAAGAACTTCCAAAAGGCGAACAACGAAGCAGGCAAGACAAGGGCTGTCAGGCCGTAGGGAAACGACAGACCGATTAGATAGACGTCGATCAACGCCGCACCGATGATGGCCCAGCATACGCCAATAATGGCTAGCTGCTTTGTTTGTGGGTCAGCAGCATCTGCCTTGCCGCCCTTTTTCTTGGCCGCATTCTTCTTACCGGCTGGCTTCTTCTTTTTCCCTTTGCCCGATCCTGACTTCGCCGGAGCAGAAGTTCCGCCGGCTTCGTCTCTCATCCCGGGGGCGTAGTACTTCGCGATGGCTTGATTGATGGTCAATGGGACAGCCAGAACCGGACGCATCGGCATTCCGAAGCGGAGCCGCATTTCGTCTTCCAATTCCGGATCGGGTTCATCAGCGCACGCGACAAGCAGGACGTTATCGTCCTTGAACAGCGGAAGGATTGAATGGCGTTTGACCAGCGAACGCGGGACCTGATCGAGCACATTGTCGTCTGGCAGCATGTCGTTCAGGTCAACAAACGACATGCCGAGTTCCTGAGCGTACGCCTGGGTGGCGACGCCCGGTTCAGCCAGCTTCATCTGAACCACAGCATCCCGCTGTGTCAGCCCACGAGCTTCTGCGAAGTTCGCAACCTCTTTCACCTGCGCTCGGTCGATGACCTTCTTCTTTGCAAGGTATTGCGCGACGTTTCGACGTCCGGTTGAATCTTCTTCGTCAGCAAACTCCCGACCCAGCGATTCGTCGTACTCTCTTTTTCGATCCGGGTCAGTCAGACAGAGCATTGCCTTGGCAAGCTCGTTGAGTAGTTCCTGCGAACGTACTGAGAACTGACCACTCGCGTACTTTCGTACGTGTTCGTTCAGTTTCTTGTAGTGCGCACGGATCTTGTCTTCGTTGTCTTCGAATTGAACAACCCGAAGTAACGCGTACAACGTTGGCGGTCGTTCCGACTCGGGAATCCCGAGCCATTCTTTATAGACATCGATTTCCACAGTTCACTCACTCCTGATTCAAAACGACCTTATCGCCGCTTCGAGCGAGTTTATTCGACTGTGTAGTCGTCTGCGAGTGCCTGGAGAGCCGCTTCAACATCAACATCGCCCATTCCCGAATCTCGAACGATTTGGGTAGACGCTTCGTTGTTGCCTGTCAGCTCCCGAGCGGTCGCACTAATTCGCCCGCTCGAGTCATACGCGTACGTCAGTTCGACCGGCGATCCCTTAGGAAGGTTCGGAGGTAGGTTGTAGACGCGGAAATCACCGATCAGCGTACAAGCCAATGGATCCGGCGCTTCGCCCTCAAGCACCTCGACGTGAACACGCTGTTGGTTTTGAGAGTTGGTAACGAATCGCTGGCTGATGGAATGAGGAACCGAAGTGTTGCGAGGAATCATGATGTGATTCATCTTGCGTGAGCGATCTTTCGGATCGGAAATTTTCACGCCCAGCGAGTGCGAGTTCACGTCGATGGTGTTGACGTTTCGAAGTCTCGCCAACAGAGCCTGCGCCATGCGGCTTCCGCCTTCGCTGTGCTTCGCTTCAAGGATTGCTGCGTGGATTGCTGCCCCTTCCGCAACGGCTCGCTCAGGAAGCAAGTCTCGTGACGGTGGGCGACCCGTAACATCAATCAACATGCTTTCAACAACGGGCATGAGTGTTGAGCCACCGACCAACAGCACTTCATCAAGACTGTCTTTGCCAACCCCAGCCTGCTGCATGACCAGCTCGGTTGTGTCTTTCGTACGTTGCAGCAAGTCTGCAGTCATACGCTCGAAGTCGGCTCGCGTCAGCTGCACCGTCAGAGTATTACCTTTGTAGTAAACACTGACTGGAATCTGCGACTTCTCAGACAGGTCACGCTTGGCGTCTTCCGCTTCCTGATGGAACTGCAGCATCGCTTCAGCGTCAGTACTTGGGTCGTCGCCAAACTTACGCTTGAACTGTTCGCAAAGGTGATCGACCAGTCGTTTACTCCAGTC
>JBGCDN010000565.1:0-5595 GCA_045105495.1 Planctomycetaceae bacterium | reverse complement strand
CGGAAACAAATCACGATACTGGTAAGCTCGACTTGCATTCGATTCTCCCTGGTACCAAATCGCTCCACGGATGCCGTAGCCAATTGTTGGCTTCAGCACACCGTTATAAATGTTGGCCGGACGCTGATTGCCTCGCATTTCTCCTTGAGGAGAACGCGGAGCCCGCGGTGGTCGCTTGCCAGCCTTACGAGCTTCTGCGGCCTTTTCGCGATGAGTTACCATTCGCTTTTCCCAGGCCTTCATTGCAGAGTCCAGATTTGCTTCCTTCTTTTGCCATGATTCCAACAAGGCATCAAAACGACCATCTTTCTTCAGACGATCTCGATTGATCCATGCCTCACAGGCTGAACCGCCCCAAGCGTTGTCGATCAGTCCAATCGGTACGTCCAAGGTTTGATGAAGCTGCCGACCGAAGAAGTAGCCGACGGCAGAAAACTGCCCGACCGTCTCCGGACTGCATCGCGTCCACTCACCCTTAAAATTCGGCTGCGGTTCCTGAGTTCCGACCTGCGGGACGCTGATGAGCCTGATGTTCGGAAACTTCGCCGCCATGCGCTCAAGATCTGAATCGTTGGCTGCATTCACTGGCCATGCCATGTTCGACTGACCAGAACAAATCCAGACTTCCCCGAACAGAACATCCGTCATCGAGATCGTTTTCGAACCGACAACAGAAACCTTGTACGTTCCGCCCGTCGGAGTCGCCGGCAGCTGAACTCGCCAAGCACCCGTTTCATCCGCCTTGGTTTCGACAACAACCGGCTTCCGATCAGAAACGGCGTCGGTGGAAAGTTCGACACGAACCGCTTGACCCGGTTTATCCCAACCCCACACGGGAACTTCCTGATCGCGCTGCAGGACCATGTGGCTTCCGAAGACAGACGGTAGCCAGGTTTCTTTCGGAAGTTCCTGCTGACCAAAGACGGGTGCCGCAATAACGGCAAGGATCACAAAGATGCGCATAAGTGCTCCGGGTTCGAAAGGTGTTTGCTTGTCCAAGAATAACCAAACAGAGCGACAAAGAAACCTGACGGGGTACACCAAAACTGTTGCCGACCGTTACCGACGCTGGATACAATCGTGCAGTAGAGGCATTCCGAGCGAGTGTTTCTTTTTTGCAACACCCTGTTGCCAACGGCGAGGAAACAAGCCGCATAGCGAACAGGCGGGCATTTGTTCCACGCTGTATTCATCGTTGTGTTAAAGTTTCATCATCAAGTCTGCGTGATTTCGGCGTACGTTTTGAAGTCATCCAGAAAACCCTGAACCGGTCGCGACGAGAAGGAACTCGGAGCGGGCACTAGTTGGTCCTACCGCATTTATGTCAGTTTCCATTCGATCCTGCCCTGGTTGCGATTCGCTGATTCTGGCGGACACCTTCCAATGTCCGGACTGCGGCCACGTCTTTGACGAAGAAAAAGCCGGCAAGCTGGCCGGCGATACCGCTCTCGCTTCCGCCGAAATGGAAGAACCATGTCCCGACTGCGGTCATTCAGTCCGCGCAGGGCTGGTCCGATGTCCTGACTGCGGTCGCTTCATGCGAGAAGACATCGCGAAGAAGTTCGAAGACCTTCAGAGCACCCCGCAAAAAGTCATCTACAGCGATGACCCCAACCGCGAAGACTATCTACCTCCACGCGCAGATAACGATCAGTCCGGCCCACTGATTATGGATGCAGAGGACGACGGATTTGAACTTGGCGATGGGGCCGCTCAAGTTGCTAGTGGTGGTGGAGCTGATGCCTCCGACGACGGTTTCGAGCTCGGTATGGGAACGAACAGCGCTCCCGCCGCACCACAACCAACGACTCCAGAACCTGCCGCCGCCGAAGACTCGGCTACCGAAGCGGCTCCAACAACCGATGCCCCCAAAGAGGCAACTGACGGCGAGAAACCTGAAGACACGACTGACGCGTCGGGCGAGAAGGCAGCGGACGCAGATAAGTCCGATTCTTCTGAAGCAGCAGAGAAGAAGGACTCTGGTGCGGCACCAGCCAAAGTCGACGCAGACGCCGACAGCCTGCTGGACATCGCTCGCCAAGACGAAAAAGAATCAACGAGACGCCGAAAACAACGACGTCGCCAAGACAAAGCCAATCGTGTTCTCATTCCCTGCGGCTGCGGCGCGTGGATGCGTGTGCGGAAGCACCAGATGGGCAAGACGGTCCGATGCCGCAAGTGCGGCATGATGCTGCCTGTGCCACAACTGTTGAGGAAGAAGTCAGACGGCGAAGAGAAAAAAGAAGTCATCAAACTGGCGACCATGCAGGACGTCGATTTCGTCCCGGTCGATCCAGGTAACCTCCGCCTCAAAGCCGGAAGCGTCGCCGGAGCAGCCGCGCCCGTCGACATTATCCTGTCTGAAGACGGTATCGCGATCTGTTCCTTGACAGAGAAGGCCAAGGGCGGGCTGTTCTCCAAAGGCAAAGATAGCCCAGCTGACGAGAAGCGAAACGAAATCGAAACCTACACGCAGGCCGGCCACTCCATCAGCGGCGTTCCGGCTGCAAAGACGGTGTTCATCCCCGCAGACAAGATCTCCGAACTACTTATCGTTCAGCCAGTTAAGCAGGCCCACGAATCGATGTTTGCCGGCGTTCCTGTTTTCGGAGAAGGTAAAATCGCCATCCGCGTTCCTGCCTCCGGGTCAGGATCCGAACAACAGTTTCTGTCCATGGGCCTCACCGACTTCCGCTTCTTCGGCGCACAAATGAAGCGTCTGTTTGATGTCGTGGACTTTGGAAAAGAACAGGGTGTTCCGCTCGAAGACAAGAAGACCGCGTCCAAATGCCACTACAGCGGCATGATTCTGAACGCACTCGCCGAAACCGAATACCACGAAGCCGATCCTCATATGGATCTCACCGTGCTCGGTCGAAAGTGTGGAGCTTGCGGCATCGCCGTCAGCGAAGAGAGCCGGAAGAAGCAAAAGATCGGTGGAGCATCCGGGCGCGGACTTTCACGAGCCAAATGCCCCAAGTGCAACGGCAAATTCGGAAACAACTCTCTGTTCGCCTTCGAACTGAAGAGCACCGCGCCGAAGTTTGACGTCGAAGAACCCGAAGAGGATGACGACGACAGCGTCACCTCAGCAGCTGTCGCGGTCACGAGTGAAGAACCAAGCGGCGACGACTCGACAGAATCGTAAACGCCGCTGCCTTCTTCTCGTCCGTTGAGACTCGGTGACTACCTCGCAGACTTTACCGGCGTCTTCACATCACTCCCCTGCCCGACCTTTGTCTTCCCGGCAGATGCATCAGCTTTCTCTGGCAGCCTACCCGCCGCCCAGCGGATGCCACGCGTGAGTGCTGTCAGGAAAACTTCGTCCTGAAACGTCGCCGTTGAGTGCCCGTAAGTCGTACCGAACACCCGAGCCTTGCCGTAGCGGTTCGTCCAAAAGACCGGATGCAACTTGCCATCTCGCTCACTGGGCGACGTCGCCAACACTTTCGCATTCGGCCACAGCTTCTCGATAATGTAAAGCTCGTCCATGGCCGATTTGTAGCCCTTAGGGAACCCCTTCATGATCGGATGATTGGGCGTTTCTACTTTCACCGGATACCGAGCCTGGTGATCATGTCGCCGACTGGTGACTCCCAGAAGTTCACGCCAATCATCAATCTTCGCATCTCGATAAGTATGCATCGCGCAGTGGATTACCACGGCGTTTACGCCAGATTTGTGAGCTCCAGTGATCCGCCGAATGTAGGCTGGATCAGTTGTTGTCGCGAAGCATTCGTTGTGGACAACCACGTCAAAACCTTTCGCCCAATCCGCTTTGTCATACAGCGAAATCTGAGCCGCCGTCCCGGTGCCGCCATCATTCACAACAGTCCATTCGATGTTGATCTTCCGATCTTCGGCGAAGTTCTTCATCGCGTTCGTTTGGAACTTGTAGTCGTGACAACAGCCACCCGTAACAAGCAAGACCTTAATCGGCTTCGCCTTCTTCGGCGGCTCCTGAGCCACAACGGTGGCGGCACACATCACGACAATGGCAACGAACATTTTCTTCATCGGTTCTCTCTCTGACCAAAACACCATGGGACCAAAACGTCAGGCACCGTGCAACTGATCGTCCGGAGCAACATCCTTGTACTGCCGGTAGTTCTGCATGTGGATCGCACATGCAATCCAGCCGAGTATCGCCAGCATGCCAACCCATATGCCAATGCCTTCCATCACAATGCGACGCATACTGTCCACTCCGACCAGTGCCCACCAACCTGCGTACAGCCGGAACACCAGAGGCTTTCGCCAGATTCGCCCGATAACCGCATCAACAAGAACTAACAGAATGAGGACTACACACATCCAAGCAGAAAGACTGCGACCAGCAACGATGTCTCCCCACAATGCCCAGCTGCAGCAAGCGATGCGGATCACATGGTTCCACACAAAGTTGTCAATCTCTCGATCAAGATCGCTCTGGCGAACCGCCCCAGCCCACTTCCTAAGCGTCAAGAAATCTTCGTCCGTAAACTTAAAACCCAGAGGCTCGGGCACATCGACAATCAGAATGCACTCCAGCCCCGCCTGATCGAAGAACCGAGAGTGCAACTTTGGAGTATCACGCCTCAACTCGTGAGTTTGAAATCCGTTTTGGAACTGAACCCGATCGTCGTAACCGCAAACCTTCCACTCGCTTCCATGCGGATCAGTAGCAATGAATTCGAAGTGAGGAAGCTGCGACGTAACCGGAATGACAACGTCAGTTTCGTCGCCGACTTCGTATGGGTTGGGCCCACTCTCACCGATATTCTTCATCTGCTCGCATGAATCGAAACTCGTGGTATTTTCTGACGTTCTGCCAGACATTAAACAGCATTGCAACGACCAGCGCGGAGCTGGTCGCAGCATCACTTATCACCAAAGCAAACACAACCAGCAGCGGCATTACTCCGTACCAAACGGCCTCTGCAAGAAACCACAAGCGGTGAGCGCAATCCACGATGGCCCAACGATTGCAGACACCAAGTCGCTATGCCGCGGAGGTCCCACCCACTCTTTCACTTGTCGGAACTCATCTGGTTCAAGTTTGAACTCGGTCTGCTTTTCCAGATCGGCTTGAAGCGTTTTCCGCCTTGGCCACCGGTCGGTAAGCCGCGAGTACAATCTTCGGCTGTTACGAGGAAATTCGTATGTCTCTTCACCTCGCCAAAACTGAAGCCGATCGTCATACGCGAGCAGGAAACAATGAGGCCGGCGAGATTGTTTGAACACGAAGCTGAACAACGCATCCTCGACAGGAAGCCGATGCGGAACGGTCTCATCCGCCACAACAGCATACGGATTAGAATTGTCCATTGAGTGAGCCTCCAGTGGCTTAACAATGCCGGGCTTGGCGACTTAGCAGCCTTTGACGCCCATCAGCTGATCCCAACCAGCAATCTCGATTAACCAGCCACGTTCAGTCTGGATCATGACTTCCCAAACGCTCTTCCGGGACGACGTTCCTGTAGGTGACATACTTTTTCGAGCTGAAGAACAGCATGACGGCTGACAGAACAAGCAGCCCTAACTCGACTTGACCGGTAGAAAGAGAACGCCGCACTGCCAGGAAACAAAACGCCGACCAGATCACCATCCGACATA
>JBGCDN010000564.1:0-6122 GCA_045105495.1 Planctomycetaceae bacterium | reverse complement strand
ATTGAAGTCGGTTCTCTCCGGCGCGAAGGATCGATTGAAACCGAGCGGACGCCTGTTGCTTGCTTACGGGTGCGTCACCGCAATTAAGACCATCGAACGTCTTGCCCCCGCACACGGGCTAACTGTCATTCGCCGAGATGAGAGGAAGCTAACGGAGTTACCCGAAGTTTTTCTTCCTGGGATGTTGCTCGAATTGAGGATCGCGGATGCAAAATAAGACCGCACAACATGCAGCGACTTGGTGGTTGCCTCTGGCGAACCAAGAAAGCAGTCATTCCCTTGACTGTGAGGCAGAGGTAGAATTCGTAAAGGAGAAGCCATGAATAGCGATCTGACTGAACTGCAAAAACTACCGGTCAATGAAAAGTTGCGAATAGTCGAGGTCCTCTGGGACAACATCGCAGCGACCCCTGACGAGATACAACTGAGTGAGAGTCATTTCGTTGAAGCTCAGCGTCGAAGTGATCTAGCGAAAGCTGACGCTTCAAACACAATCAACCGCGACGAGCTTTGGCGTCGAGTGAATGGCTAACCGACTTCGATTCCACGCGCTCGTCGTTGATGATCTCATCGCGGCGACGAGCTGGTATGACAAGATTTCCGTTGAGCTTGGGAACCGGTTCCGTGCGGCTGTCGATGAGCGGCTCGATTCCATCGCACTTAATCCGAAATCGTATGGGCTGGCTCGCGGTACGATCCGCGCTGGCATGGTACGCGGATTTCCGTACGTAATTCTATTTGAATCGGACGCGACAACGATCACTGTCCTCAGCATTGTGCACGCGACATCTGATCCGAAAAAGTGGGATCAGCGCAACTGACCGTGCAGGCAGGTATCCCGGTACCCGCCTAAACCCGTGAGTCACACTTACTTGCTATCAGATTTCGACGATTTCTTGTCGCCGCCCGAATCCCTCTTCTTCTCGGCAGCCTTCTTGTCTGCTGCAGCACCCTTCTTATAGGACTTGCTACGGTAGTCGGTTTGGTAGAAGCCGGAGCCCTTAAAAATGATGCCAGCGCCGGGGCCGATGACGCGCTTTGCTTTTAGCTTTCCGCATTCCGGACACTTGCGAACCGCGTTGGCCTTAATGGACTGAAACAGTTCCCATTCATGCTCGCAGGCACCGCAAACGTAGTCGTAGGTTGGCATTGTGTTGTCCTTCTGGTTCTACGACGAGGTTTCTTCGTCTGAGTTCTCATCTGACTCCGCAACGGGTTCAGGCGGAGCACAAGAGACGACGACTTTGGCGGGCCGAATAACGCGTTCGTGCATTTTGTAACCGCGTTGAAACTCCTGCATGACGGTCATTGGTTCGTGATCGGCAGAAGGAATCTGCTGCAGTGCTTCATGCACATTGGGATCGAAGGGAACGCCTTCCGCTTCAATTGGTTTTGCGTAGTGGTTACTGAAGATCGAATCGAATTGCGAAAGCACCATCTGGATGCCTTTGACCAGCTCGTCGACTTTCCCTGTGGTTTCTGCGGCGTTCAGAGCCAGTCGAAGATTGTCGATGGGACCCAGCACGTCCCGAATGACAGGAAGCGAGGAGTACCTTCGCAAGTCTTCGATTTCTGTCTTGGCTCGACGGCGAACGTTCTCCATCTCCGCTTCGGCCCGGAGCCATTTCTCTTTGGCTTCGTCGCGTTCCGCTTTGATGCCGTCCAGTGCTTCACCAGCAGTAGCTTCACCAGCAGCAAAAGCAGCGTCGTTTGCAGTCTGTTCCTGCTCCGATTCAGTGGCTGGCTGAACCGAATCTTCGGGCTGCGTTTCGTTGGTAGTTTTTTCTTCTGACATCGGTTTATCCACGTTACTCGTCTCCGGCGAAGTAGTCCTTCACCTTGTCGAAAAACGATTTCTGTTCAGCAGATACGTTGGCTTCTTCCAATTCAGCAAGCTGCCTAAGCAGTGCTTCTTCCTCAGTCGTCAGTTTCTTGGGAACCGCGACTTTGATTTGAACATGCAAGTCACCCGTCGCTCCACCTTGTGGGTGTTTCATTCCTTTGCCGCGAAGGCGAATGACTTCATCAGGCTGGGTGCCAGGTGGTACTTTCAACTGATGACGACCAGCCAGCAGCGGTATCTCAATTTCCGCACCAAGCGCGGCCTGTGTGTAGGTGACAGGAACGCGGCAGATAAGATGTGTGCCTTCGCGTTCGAAGATAGAGTGTTTGCGAACATTCACATCGACGTACAGGTCGCCAGCACCCGCGCCCTGCGGGCCTGCTTCGCCTTCACCACGAAGGCACAATTGCATGTCGTTGTCGATTCCTGCGGGGATCTTCACTTCCAGCGTGGCTGGCTTTTCGATCCGCCCTTCGCCTCGACAGTCGCCGCATTTCTCCGCGATGGTCGTTCCCGCACCACGACAGTGAGGACAAGTCGTCTGGAGTCGAAAGAATCCCTGCGACTGAATTACCTGTCCATGTCCGCCGCATGTACTGCACTTAACCGGGCTTGTGCCAGGCTTCGCACCAGAACCGTCGCAGGTGGTGCAGGGCTGTCGGCGTCCGACTTCGATCTCTCGAGTACACCCAACTCCGGCTTCTTCAAGATCGATGGTGACCGAGGTTCTCAGGCTCGCTCCACGCCGCCGACCACCGCCTCGGCCTCGACGCCCGCCACTAAATCCGAAGCCTTCAAACAAGTCGCCGAATGCATCGAAGATGTCACCAACATCACCAAAGCCGGCTCCGCCACCACCAGCTGCTCCCCCGAGACCAGCGTGGCCATAGCGATCGTATCGAGCTTTCTTGTCCGCGTTGCTCAGGACATCAAATGCTTCAGATGCTTCTTTGAACCGTTCTACCGCCTCATCGTCACCCTGATTCCGGTCTGGGTGGTTGGCCAGAGCGAGTTTACGGTAGGCCTTCTTGATCTCGGCGGCACTGCTGTCCTTGGAGACTCCAAGTACTTCGTAGTAGTCTCGTTTGGACATGGTGGGTTACTGCAGCAAGATTAGGGGCAACGTGGTTGTGGGGTCGGACAAGTTCTAAAGACCACCGCGTATTCGGGGACCCGTAGCCTCGTCCATTACAGAAACAAAAACGGGCCACCGAAATTCGGTGGCCCGTGGATCTCGGATTCACTGACCACAATGGGCCATGTGGTAACTAGCGAACGCTACCTTCAACTACAGGTGCCTTCTCGCCATCTTCTTCTGTTGAAGTGACAAGGACCTGAGTCGTCAGCATCAGACTTGAGATTGATGCTGCGTTGGAGAGAGCACTTCGCACGACCTTGGCTGGGTCGATAATGCCAGCTTTGAACATGTCGACGTACTCGCCTTTCGACGCATCGTAGCCAGTGTTCTTCGCCATGTGCTTCACTTCGTCGGCGATGACCGAACCGTCTTCGCCGCAATTGGAAGCGATCTGACGGATCGGACCTTCAAGAGCTTTCTTGATGATCTCGATACCGATCTTCTCGTCGCCTTTGCCCTTCACGCTATCGATGGCATCAATGCAGCGAAGCAGAGCCACACCACCACCAGGCAAGATGCCTTCTTCAACCGCAGCTCGAGTTGCGTGAAGTGCGTCTTCCATGCGGGCTTTGGTCTGCTTCATTTCTGCTTCGGTTGCAGCACCGACAGAAACAACAGCCACACCGCCGGTCAGCTTCGCAAGTCGTTCCTGGAACTTCTCACGATCGTAATCACTATCAGTCGCTTCGATGTGATTGCGAATCTGCTGAACGCGAGCTTTCACGTCGGCACTCTTGCCGGCTCCGTCGATGACAGTCGTTGAGTCTTTTGTGATCTCAACGCGTCGAGCAGACCCAAGATGGCTGACGTCGATCGAATCCAGCTTGATCCCAAGGTCTTCGGAAATCAGCGTTCCACCAGTCAGAGTCGCCATGTCGCCAAGCATTGCTTTTCGACGATCGCCAAAGCCTGGAGCCTTAACGGCGGCAACCTTCAGAATGCCACGCAACCGGTTGATTACCAAAGCGGTCAGAGCTTCACCATCAACGTCTTCGGCAATGATGAGCAGAGCCTTACCGGTCTGAGCGACCTTTTCGAGAACCGGAACCAATTCACGCAGGTTCGAAATCTTCTTTTCAAACAGCAGAATCAGGCAGTCTTCCAGTTCGCACTTCATGTCCTCAGCGTTGGTCACGAAGTACGGAGATAGGTAACCCTTGTCGAACTGCATACCTTCAGCAAGATCAAGAGTCGTCTCGTTGGCCTTACCTTCTTCGACAGTGATGACACCATCGCGGCCGACTTTCTCCATCGCGTCCGCAATCAGAGCACCGACTTCGTTGTCGTTGTTGGCAGAGATGGCACCAACCTGAGCGATCTCTTCCTTTGAAGAGACAGGCTTCGCCATGCCTTCGAGGAACTCAAGAGCCGCTTCAACAGCTTTCTCAATTCCACGACGAACAACCATTGGGTTCGCACCCAAAGTCAGGCCACGCAGGCCTTCGTTGAAGATCGATCGAGCCAGCACGGTGGCGGTTGTTGTACCGTCGCCTGCAATGTCGCTCGTTTTGCTGGCAACTTCGTTAACCAGCTTGGCACCCATGTGCTCGTAGGGATCTTCGAGTTCGACTTCTTTACTAACAGTGACACCGTCTTTGGTGACAACCGGGTTGCCGAAGCTCTTGTCGATAATCACATTGCGACCAGTCGGTCCCATGGTGACAGCGACTGCCTGGGCGAGTTTATCAACGCCCTTTTGCAATTTGAGTCGGGCTCGGTCTTCAAACAGAAGTTGCTTAGCCACGGATTACTCCTCAGTTGTGCCGCAGAAACGGCGTTATGTTTGTTGTCTCTTGCGGCAGGCATCCGGAGAAAACAGGGAACTCAAAATTGAGCGGTCCCTGTTTTGTCGATGCCCACCAGAATTAGGCGATCTTGGCGAGGATGTCGCTCTCGCGAAGGATCTTCACGTCTTTGCCATCAACTTCGATTTCTGTTCCGCCGTACTTGCCGAACAGGACCAAGTCACCAACAGAAACACTCAATGCACAGCGTTCGCCGCTATCGAGCAACTTGCCGGGACCAACAGCGACGACAGTTCCACGCTGTGGCTTTTCCTGAGCGGCATCTGGAAGAACGATCCCGCCAGCGGTGGTTTCTTCAGCAGCAGATGGTTCAACAACAACGCGATCGTCTAGTGGGTTCAGTTTCATTTTGATGTCCTCTGTTATTTTGATTCACAGGAATTCGACGACTCCTGCAGTTTTTGAAAGTGATTCAGAAACCAGCGCGGCTTACATCATGCCAGGCATGCCGCCCATACCCGGCATTCCACCCATACCCGGCATTCCACCGCCCATGCCACCCATTCCGCCCATGCCACCGTCGTGGTGATGGTCGTCGTGGTGATCATCTTCTTCAACAGGCTCTTCGACGATCATCGCATCCGTTGTCATCAGCATTGATGCAACACTCACTGCGTTTTGCAGAGAAGATCGAACAACCTTCGCAGGGTCAACAACGCCGAAGTCGAACATGTCGCCGTACTTGTCGTTGAGAGCGTCGTAGCCGTGAGAAGTCTTCTTTTCCTTCTTCACCTTGTTGGCAACGACGGCACCGTCCTGACCAGCGTTTTCGGCGATCTTGCGAAGTGGCATCTCAAGAACATTTCGAACCAAATCGACGCCACGTGCTTCGTCACCAGACAACTCAAGTGCTTCAAGCTTTGCAGCACTTCGAAGCAACGCAACACCGCCACCAGGCACGACACCTTCTTCAATCGCGGCACGGGTTGCGGCCAGAGCGTCGTCGATGAGGTCCTTGCGTTCCTTCATCTCAGTTTCAGTGGCAGCACCAACGTTAATTTGGGCGACACCACCAGCCAGCTTCGCAAGGCGTTCCTGAAGCTTCTCGCGATCGTAGTCGCTGTCAGTCTTTTCGATTTCGTTGCGAATCTGCTGAGCGCGGCCTTCGACGGCGCCCTTCTTGCCGCCGCCCTGGACGATGATGGTTTCGTCTGAAGTGATGGTGATTTTCTTGGCGGTACCAAGGTCTTTCAGGTCGACAGCGTCGAGCTTAATACCAAGGTCTTTGAAGATTGCTTTGCCGCCGGTCAGAATTGCAAGGTCTTCCATCATTGCTTTACGGCGATCGCCGTAGCCAGGAGCCTTAACAGCCGCGACGTTCAGAATGCCTCGCATC
>JBGCDN010000563.1:0-9018 GCA_045105495.1 Planctomycetaceae bacterium | reverse complement strand
CGACCGGCGCAACCGTCTTCCAGCAACGCAAACGCGAGAAGTATTTGCCTGAGTTACCCGAAGAATTCTCACCCGGCGATGCAGACTCTGATGGCCAGATCGCTTTGTTTGAATGGGCTGCCTGGAAACGAAGTGAGATGAGCGCGTTTTTTGAGATCGATTCCAACGAAGACGGATTTCTAACCCCGCGTGAATTGATCGCAGCCAAAGAAGAAGACGACGATAGCGACTCAGCGTTCAATCGAGATCGCCTTGCTGTCTCAACCGGCTCTTCAACTGGTCGGAGTTCACGTGGCAGGAGCAGCGGCAGTTCTTCTCGAGTTCGCACGTCTGGTTCATCGAGTGCTGGTTCTTCTACCAGTCGGACACCATCGACAGGCCGTGGTAGCTCATCAAGCCGTGGTAGCTCGTCAGATCGGGGTAGGTCTTGGGGTGATCGAGGCAGTTCATCCAGCCGATCCTGGGGTGATCGAGGCTCATCCAGTCGTAGTCGGGGCGACCGAGGTTCATCATCTGATCGAAGAAGCTCCCGCGGACGCTAGCCAACACTGGCTGGCTTTAGGCAGTAGCTCACTTCCGACGACGCGGCGCTTCGCTGCCGATGCCACGGGCGGGTACTTTCAGGATTAACCCGTCTGGCGCGGAGGGCGGCGACGAAATGCCTGAATGGGCACCCTTTGGGACGAGTCAACAGTGGAAAACCGCATTCATACGGGCTAATATCCCGCGACGGGATCCCTTTAATTCGCACCCAGAAAACGGTCAGCAATGCCGCAGGTCAAGTTCATCAACGAGAAGCAAACTGTTGAAGCTCAACACGGTGAGAACCTCCGACAGGTCGCTCTGAAGAATGGAATTCAGCTCTACAGCGGTCCCCACACTGTTGTGAATTGTCGCGGCCTTGGCCAATGCGGTAGCTGCAACGTGGCGATCCGGAAAGGTGCTGAGAACTGCAACCAATCTGGCGGTCGACGGTCATGGGAAAAGCTGCGCATGCTGCTTGGCCCTCTTCTGTTCTGGAAACGCCTCAGCTACAAAGAAGGCGAACTCCGTCTCGCTTGCTGCACTTCAGTCAATGGCGACATCGAAGTTGAAACGCATCCTGACGGCAACTGGCACGGCGAGAAGTTCTGGAACTAACGTCGCTGCCAACGTCCTCGCGTCAGGTTGACTAATAACGCGTAGGCAGCTTCAGCGGTTGCCTTCCTTAGGTTCTGCATGAACCTGTTTTGGCATCTGCCGCCTCTCCCATCGGCACCAACCGCCGGTCTGTGACGCCAGTTGACAATCGCTCCCGCAGGAACTGCCGGACATCGCGTTTGGGTAAGAAGGCCAGGCGATTCCTGTCTTGTTGAGAATTTTCCAACAGGGCTAGGATCTCGATTCGGTCGGGTAAGCCGACGAAGTCGCCCTTCTTCCACACGTCAAAAGAGGGACCACCGCAATGTGGTGCGTCACTTGTAAAGCCGATGTTGCCGCACAGGTTTCTGCAGAAACCGGTCGCGTCTCATGCGCGTCTTGTGGAGCAGAACTAGCTCAGGCTGAAGCGATTCGAGAACGAACCAAAGACGCTCGTGAAATACTCGAACGTTGGTCGAGCAAAAGTATGTTGGACCCATACGGTCCGCTACCGGTTTCTTCGCAGCGCCTGTCTGACCTCCCCGAGTTGGAAGAAGCTCCGGTGCCCCCGGCTCCCAGGCTGAAACCAAGCCAAACACACCAGCGAGAGAACGCTCCTTCAAAAGAAGTACGAAGCATGACATCTCCCGGCCATCAGTCAGAAGAAGAACGACCTCGCGCGACACGACCTGTGAAGACTTCAAAACGCAGTATCCGAGTCGATCGTCCAGCCAGCGTTCACGATGTCACGGATACCTCTGCAGAAACGACTCGGCTACGATCGCAGCGGCGTCCGGTCTCGCGGTACATCGATGGGCCACATGCCAAAGAACTCTCTGGACCGCACTTCGAAATGGCTCCACCAAAGCAGTCTAGCTGGGCCGTCACCACCGGACAGTGGTTGGCGTACACCGGTGTGCTTGGTTTGACCATCGGCACCGCTGTCGTTGTTGGTGGTTATTTCGGCGGCTACTCAAACTACACACCGACGGGATGGTTGATTGTCACCGTCGGACAAATGCTGTTGTTCCTTGGCGTGATCAACATGGTTTCCGGTGGGATGGAACAGTCCAACAACGAAGTTTCGCACCGAATTGAAGTACTCGGCGAACGGCTGCTTCGAATGGAAGCGTCAACGCACGAAGCACTTCGCGGCCCTCGCATTCCAGCGTCACGCTATGCAGAGGGTGAAGTCGCCGAATCAGAGACTTCGCGGTCACAATCCCACGTCGAATCGTAGCATCGTCTAATGCGGCTTAGGCTGAGATGCGATCACTTCGCTTTTGGCAAGTCACGCCCCGCTTCGACGACACGAGCCCAGGCTTCCCGCTCCAACTCGCGGTAGATGGCTGCCCGTGCGTCTTCTAGAACGAGGTTGCCCTTGTCTCGGTCTGTCACCATCACAAGATGGGCGCCGAACTTTGAACGGAATGGTTGACTCATTTCGCCTTTCTTAAGACCAAAAGCAGTCGCAGAAAAGTCGCGTGGCATCAGGCCGGAGTAAGGGAAACGACCTACATCGCCGCCCTGCTTACCGCTTGGTGACTGTGAATGCTTCCTCGCTGCGTCCGTGAAGCTGATCTTCTCGGCGACAATCCGGTCGCGAAGCTGCTGGAGCTTTGCTTTCGCAGTCGTCCATCCAGCATCGTCTTTCGGGCCGACCTTCAGGAATATTTGACTGGCTCGAACTCGGGTACCGTCGTACCGCTCGCGGAACTGTTCGAACCGACCACGGATGACTTCATTCGTCAGTGTTTTGACTCTGTACCGAGTCCAGAGTTTGCGAATCTCCAGCTCTCTTCGAAGATCGCGTTCGGTCAGCTTCATTGATTTCATCCGCTGCCGAAGGTCAACGCCGTTCGCCTTCAACTTTGCGCGAGCGTCTTTTGCAGCCTGACCGACTTCCGCCGAGTTCACTTTGAATCCAGATTGCTTTAGGTAGCGAACGGCGAATCGTGTTTCGACCATGCGTTGGGTCAACTTCTCACGCAGTGGCTTCGACAATTCCTTGTGTCCCGACAGCAAACTCGCAAGCTGCAGCTGCGCTTCGGTGATTTCTTCCTCACCGGCTTTGGCCACTACGGAATCCAGAGCTGTGGTCTGGACCGGGGAGACAAGAACGCAGCATGCCAGAGCGAAACCAATCATCGTGTGCCTGACCTATTTGTGACAGTGTGGGAAGGTATCGGAACAACTCGTCCGTTGAGTAGCGATTACGAATCTTACCCTGAAACGACCTGTGCGATCGATTCGAAGTTGCCTTTCAGCGACTCGTACAAGCGACCGTACTCAGGATACGCCTTGGCGTATGCCTTCTTCGATTTTGCGTTGGGCTTTGTGGTCGTGACGACTCGAATGGTTGCAGAACAGGCTTCAACGACATTCTTGTAAGCACCTGTTCCCGCAGCCGCCAACAGAGCGACGCCGTACGCCGGCCCTTCTTCGGCGTTGATGGTGACCACTTTGTTTGCGTAAATGTCGGCCTGCATCTGCCTCCAAAACTCACTCCGAGCGCCGCCGCCAGAACAGCGGATCTCTCGAACCGGAATCTTCATGCCTTCAATGATTTCCAGGCAATCCTTCATCGCGTAGGTCGCCCCTTCCATAACAGACCTGGCCATGTGCGATCTTCCATGTCGCAGGCTCAGTCCAATCCACGCAGCACGGGCGTAGGGGTCAGCGTGTGGCGTCCGTTCGCCGGTCAGGTAGGGAAGAAAATAAAGCCCCTCACTTCCAGCCGGTGCTTCAGCGGCCTGCGCGGTAATTAGTTCGTACGGATCAACCTTCTTGCGTTTTGCGGCGGCGACTTCCTGTTTCGCGAGTTCATTGCGGTACCATTGCAGCGAACCACCTGCAGACAAAACGACGCCCATCACATGCCATTTGTCACGAACGGCATGGCAGAAGGTATGAACACGACCAGCGGGATCAATCTGAACTTCGTCGCTGTGAGCAAAGACGACACCGCTGGTTCCCAGAGTTGCTGAGATCACGCCACGTTTCACAATGCCGTTTCCGATCGCACCAGCGGCTTGATCTCCGCCACCGCCCACGATCGGAACGCCTTCCTTCAGCCCAAGTTCTTTGGCAGCTGCCGCATTCAGTGTTGAACTGATTTCTTCAGACTCATACACGGGCGGCAACAACTTCTTGTCGATCTCCAACTTAGACAGCAGCGCAGTCGACCATCGTCGCTTCTTTACATCCAGTAATAGCGTTCCCGATGCATCACTCACCTCTGTCGCAAACTCGCCGCTCAAACAGAACCGAACGTAGTCTTTCGGGAGCAAAACCTGCGTGGTCTTCGCGTAGTTTCTGGGCTCGTTGTTTCTCAGCCACAGAATTTTCGGAGCCGTAAATCCAGTCAGCGCTGGGTTGGCAACCATGCGAATCAGCTTGGCACGACCGCCGGCTTTCTTTTCAATCTCGTCACATTCCGCCCCGGTACGTTGATCGTTCCACAGCAGGGCTGGTCGAATGACCTTGTTGTTCTTGTCTAAGAATACGCTGCCGTGCATCTGGCCACTGAGGCCGATGCCTGAAACATCCGCTGGTTTGATCTTCCCAGCTTTCAAAACCCGTCGCACACTCTTAACAGTCGCTTTCCACCAATGAGCGGGGTCTTGTTCTGACCAGCCTGGCTTCGGGCTGGACAGCGGATACTCCTCTGTCGCCGATGCCAGAATCTGTCCGTCGTGTCGCATTGCCAAAGTCTTGGTGCCGCTGGTTCCAATATCGATGCCAAGAAAAACGCTCATGGTGTCTCTGTCTCTTTGGGTCAGTGAATCTGTCGCCAAGTGTATCGCTCAGAGGCCAGAAACGCATCAACAGTGGTGAGCTTCTCTGCCGCAAAGTACCATCGGAACTCACACACGTTGAATGCATCGCGAGGGATTGATGCGCGAAGACACAATTGGACGGCCGATGGAAATCCTCATGATCGAGGATTCGCTGTCATCAGCGCGAATTACCATGGGAGCTTTGAAGAAAAGCGAAGTGGAACACAACATCACGTGGATCGCGGATGGTGCAGAGGGAGTTTCGTTTCTGGTTCGTGAAGGCAAGTACAACCAGGCGCCCCAGCCAGATCTTGTACTGTTGGATCTGAACCTTCCCGGTCGTGATGGGCATGAAGTCCTGAAAGATATTCGCACGGACGGCCGGCTGGAAAAGACCGCCGTGGTCATACTAAGTGCGTCGGATGACGAGGAAGATCATCGGCAGGTCGAAGAACTGGGGGTGCAAAGCTACCTCACAAAGCCAGTCGATCTGGACGAGTTCCTGCGCGTTGTGCAGGACGTAAAGGTCTACTGGAAGAAGAACCAGATTGGCCCCGAGCAAAACCCCTGATTGGATAAGAACAACTGCTATGCGAACTCTCCTCGTTTTCTTTCTGTTCGCCGTCCCTGCGAGTGCAAACGCCAAGCAACCGAACATCGTGTTCTTTCTTATCGACGACATGGGCTGGACGGACACTGGCTTCATGGGGAGCAAGTTCTACGAGACTCCTAATATCGACCGTTTGGCCAGCGAAGGCATGGTCTTCAAAAGCGCGTACGCTAACGCTCCCAATTGCGCGCCAAGCCGGGCTTGCTTGATGTCGGGTAAGTACACGCCGCGGCATGGAATCTACACCGTTGGTGATCCGGTGCGTGGCAACCACAAGTTTCGGAAGCTGGAACCAACACCCAACGAAACGGTTCTTCATTCCGACTTCGTCACGATTGCGGAAGCGCTAAAAAGTAACGGCTACACAACTGCGTCGATGGGCAAATGGCACCTTGGAACTGATCCGACGACGCAGGGTTTCGACGTCAACATTGCTGGTCGAGAGTGGGGAAGTCCCAGCGGCGGCGGGTATCACAGTCCGTACAAGTATCCGAATCTTGAACAGGGCGAGAAGGGCGAGTACCTAACCGATCGTCTTACGACAGAGGCGGTGCGATTCATTGAGAACCACAAAGAGACTCCGTTCTTCCTGTATCTCTCGCACTATGCGGTCCATACCCCGGTTCAGGCGAAGCAGGATCTCGTAGCCAAGTACAAAGCGAAGACAAAGACGCCTCACCACAAGAATGCGAAGTACGCTGCGATGGTTGAGAGTGTCGATGACAGCGTCCGCGATGTTCTCGCGGCCCTTGATCGATTGTCACTGACTGACAACACACTGGTTGTGTTCTTCTCAGACAACGGCGGGCATTCAGGGCCAACGTCGAACCATCCGCTTCGCGGAGCAAAGGGTATGCTGTACGAAGGCGGCATTCGCGAACCGTTAGTTGTGAAGTGGCCCGGCGTCACGAAAGTCGGTTCCGTCTGTAATGAACCGGTGATTGGAATCGATTTCTATCCCACGTTCCTGGAAGTGACCGGCACGAAGAAGCCAGAAGGCTATGGCCTTGATGGCCAGAGCCTTGTTCCACTGCTGAGGGACTCTAACGCGTCGCTTGATCGAAAAGCGATCTTCTGGCACTTCCCATGCTATCTTCAAGGCAAAGGCGATCCGGCTGGAGGACCATTCAGAACGACGCCCGCTGGAGCAATTCGTATGGGTGACTGGAAGCTGATCGAATGGTTCGAGTCTGGACGCTTGGAACTCTACAACCTGGCAGACGACATTGGTGAAAGCAAAAACCTGTCGCAGCAAAACCCCGCGAAACTAGCTGAGCTGCATACAGCCATGAAACAATGGCGAACGTCGGTCGACGCGCCGGTTCCGACAACTCCGAATCCACGCTATCGGGCCAGGTAATAGCGAGGTCCGTTTCCTGTCACGTGGGGGGCGAATCGCGACCACCACTCTGTAGTCGGATCAGTAGTTCGGAGCGGCTTAGGAACCGTATTCGTGGTTCCCGGCGTCTTCGATTCTGCTAATGATTTCAACTTGCAGTGGTAGTAGTAGCAAAATCCAGTACGTCAGCATCGTGATCGATAGCAGTAGAATCCCACCCGATTCTGCCATCAGGTCGTTAAGGACAAGACCGATCGACATCACGGGGCAACATGTGTTGAAAAGGAAGACCAAGCACACCGCGGCCGGCAGCGCGACCCACTTCAGGAACAAAGAGAGCAGGACCGTGAAGTGAAGCAGCAGCAGGAAGTTGATACCAATGAAAACGACCCGACCATCACGCAGCCCCTGAATTCGGTCGCCCGGGAAGACACACCACGCGATTCCGAGGCAGAGAAGCCCAGGTAGCAACGCGCACAGGCATCCCAGTGCCTTCTGCATCAATAGCCGTTTCGGTGACATGGGAAGTATTAGCAGCAATGGGAAGGTTCCCCACCGTGATTCATCGAATAGAACCCGTGTCGCGTAAACAAGGCACTCAAAGCCAACGAGGCCCAAAGCACATCCGCCAAGCGTCTGGCTAATCAACGACCAGTGCGTGCTGGTTCCCCATTTGCCATGAGAGAAAACCACAAGCCCCAGCACTCCAAACAAAATGGTTCTCAGCAGGAACATGCCGTGACCGCCCGTCAGGAAGTAGAACTCCTTCCATGCGAGGGCGTTCTTCCAAACTCGCGAGACACCAAATAGCCGCCCGAAGCCTTTTCTTGCTCGACCAACACCTGCTCGGTTTCCTTGGTTTTGCCTGAGTGTTGAGCGTTCGAATCCAAGGCATGCGATACCGAACAAAATGGCGGAGAGAACCAGAGTTGCCCACATCTGATAGCTCAGTACGGGGCCGCCAAATGCGGGTTTCAAGACCTGATCGATTGTTGCAACAACCGAGTAGCGTGACTGAAACGCTATCCATGCGTCGGCTTTGGCCAGCATCGTTGAGGAAAGCGTGCCGCTGGCGGCGTTCAAAACTGCAGAGCTGCCGTAGAACAGAAGGGTAACGAATCCTGTCCACGCCGCAGCGCGGCCAGATGAGCTGCAGAATACAGAAAAGAATAATGCGAGGTTTGCGACGAGAATCAAATGCAGACCGATCGCCAGGTACGCGGCCACAATCTGAATTAACGTCACTCCACCAAGCGTGATCGCCAGCAGAGTGAACGGAAACTGAACCACCAACAGCATCAACGCGCCAACCAGGCGGCTTGTGGATTTGCCAATAAGGATCGAAAACGAATTCAGCCCGGCCAGCTTCAGCAGTCCAAGGTTGCCAGCCTCCGATTCCTCTGAAACGCATGTCGCGAAATAGCTGATGCCCGCCAGCGTACTTACCAGGATATTCATCGCACAGATGACGCGAAACAGGTTCAAGCCTGCGGCGCCAACCTGCAGCGTTCGAAGCCACGCGATGAACAGAACCAGCAGCATGGTCGCCGCAAAAGCGCCTCGCAGCAGGTGGGTTCGCATCGCGATGGTGTCACGGCGTAGCGTCCAGTGGAATAGTGAGAACACGCCACGATTCATAGGGCGGGCCTCTGCTCACGCGAGATCACGTGCGGACTCCGCGCGAGGTCAGGTCCATGAAGGCCTGGTTCAAATGCTTCCGATCTTCGTTGAACCCGATGATCGGTAAGCCCAGCACCAGCAATCTGCCCAGCAGAGTATTGGAATCGAGGGTGTCATCTTCGCACCTCACCAGGAACTCGGGCCGACCTTCAACTGGTTCTGCCGAGTCAACTCCTTCGACCCCGGCGAGCTGCTCGCAGAAGTCTCCAGGCGGGTTTTGAACGCGAAGACGCCACGACTTTGGGCCTTCAGTTTCCACCAGCAGGCCATCCATGCTGCCGCAGTATTTCACTGTTCCGCGATCAACAATCGTGACGCTGTCACATAGCTCAGCTAGTTCAGACAGGATATGCGAGCTGATGAAAATCGTCTTGCCCAGCTTTCTAAGCTCCTGAAGAATCTCCATCAGTTCGATTCGTGCACGTGGGTCAAGGCCGGAAGCTGGTTCGTCAAGAAGAAGCAGATCCGGATCGTTCACCAGTACCCGAGCA
>JBGCDN010000562.1:0-3419 GCA_045105495.1 Planctomycetaceae bacterium | reverse complement strand
GGTGGCTCAACAGTAAGGGCTACGGAACGTTCGCTTCGTTCCTCATTGGCTTCAGTGCGCTTGTTGCTATCGTCGGGCTTGTGAAACCACATCTCACAGCTCCGCTGTACGCATTGTGGATGCTGGCAGCATTCCCAATCGGTTGGGTGATGTCTTATGTCGTTGCTAGCTTGGTCTACTTTCTGGTCGTCACACCAATCGGGTTGTTAACTCGGCTGGTAAGACGAGATCCTATGGGACGTCGCTTCGACCCATCCGCTTCGACATACTGGTCCAAAGTCGCGCCGACCAAAGATTCGAAACAGTATTTCCGTCAGTTCTGATCCTGAGAAAACCGATGAGCGAAACCGAATCCAATCCGGAACAGAACCAATTTGAAGCCGAAGCCGACCAAGCCGAAATGGGCCTGATCGCCGAGTTCTGGGACTTCATCAAGCACAACAAGAAATGGTGGCTGACCCCCATCATTCTCATCATCTTGTTGATGGCTGGCGTAATCCTGCTTGGGCCAGCAGCTCCGTTTATCTACCCGCTGTTATAAGCGCAAGAAAGTGAGCCGCCGGCCGTAAGGCCTCGGGTTCGGCTTCGGCTAAGACGTCTTCGCAACCTTGCAGGCAACGATTCACCCGGCGGCTTACGCCACTCGGCTCACAGGAGTTCGCAAACACGGACGCAGATGCGGGCATCTGGCTGGTCAGCTAAACTGATGCGGTCCGAGAAATGGAACCGCATGATGGCTAAGAAACGAATCGTCACCACCACGATCAATGATCGTGAGGAACAATTCCTGTGTGAACCAAGGCAAACACTGCTTGAGGTTCTTCGTGACACGCTAAGCCTGACGGGAACCAAAGAAGGCTGCTCGAACGGGAATTGCGGTGCCTGTACGGTTCTCCTTAACGGTCGCGCGGTCAACAGCTGCCTGGTTCTGGCGGTTGAAACAGAAGGCGAAGAACTGCAGACCATCGAAGGTGTCGCATCAGGCGAAGGTCTGGATCCGATCCAAACCAGTTTCCTCGAAGGCGCGGCGTTGCAATGCGGGGTTTGCACGCCGGGCTTTATCATGTCGGCCAAGGCGTTGCTGGAATCACAACCCGAACCAGATGAAGAACGCATTCGGTTCTACCTGGCAGGCAACCTGTGTCGCTGCACCGGGTACGACAAAATCGTCCGCGCGGTTCAGGATGCCGCTGAGAAGAAAAAGTCGTCGGCTTCTTAATCACTCGGATGACCACGGCCACGAGCCAACATTCCTCAGCGGTCTCAAAGAGAACAAGCATGACTACAGAAGCCAAGCCGGAATACAAAGTCATTGGAACTCGGCCCGTTCGTCCGGATGGAGTCGACAAAGTCACCGGTCGCGCGAAGTACGGCGCTGACATACACATGCCCGGCATGTTGCACGGAGCGATTCTGCGAAGCCCTATCGCTCACGGCATCATCAAGAACATTGACACCAGCAAAGCTGAAGCCCTGCCCGGAGTACACGGCGTTTTGACGTTCAGTGACATGCCAAAGCTAGGCAGCGCGATTCTGGACCTTGGCGAAGGATTGTTCGACCTCGCTGACGTCCAGCGAAATGTGCTCGCGGACGACAAAGTCCTGTACGTCGGTCATGCCATTGCCGCTGTTGCAGCAGACAGCGTCAAGATCGCCCGTGAAGCGGTCAGTCTCATCGAATTGGAATTCGACGAGCTACCACCGGTTCTCGATGTTCGCGACGCCATGCGTGACGACGCGCCAATACTTCATCCGGACATGAGAACCAAGGCCATCGCATCGGCCGCTGAACCAGCCGACAATCCTACGAATGTTGCCAAGCATTTCCTGCATGTCAAAGGCGACGTCGATGCGGGGTTTGATGAAGCCACCACTGTGATCGAACGCGAGTTCACAACAGCCACAGTGCATCAGGGCTACATTGAGCCACATACGGCAACTGCGTTGTGGAACGCCGACGGCAACATAACAGTCTGGACCAGCACCCAGGGTTCGTTCACCGTGCGACAGCAACTGTGTGGCCTGCTGCAACAACCTTTGGTGAAAATCAAAGTCGTTCCGATGGAAATTGGTGGCGGTTTTGGTGGCAAGATTGTCGTCTACCTGCAACCACTTGCCGCGCTGCTATCGAAGAAGACCGGGCGGCCCGTGAAGTTCACGATGGATCGCAAAGAAGTGCTCGAGGCCACCGGTCCGACTCCAGCGTCGTGGATGCGAGTGAAAGTGGGCGTCGATTCAACGGGTTCCATCACTGCCGCCGACGCAGAGATTGCATTCGACGCGGGTGCTTTCACCGGTTCACCGGTTGGTGCAGCATGTGGAACCGTGTTCGCGTGCTACGACATTCCGAATGCGCGGGTCAACGGTTACGACGTCTGTGTCACAAAACCGGCCACCCGCGCCTACCGCGCGCCGGGCGCAACGCAGGCGGCGTTCGCGTTGGAAACTGTGCTGGATGAGATTTGCGAACAGCTTGATATCGACCCGGTAGAGTTCCGACTTCAAAACGCAGCAAAGGAAGGAACCAGACGCGTCGACGGCCCGCGTTTTGCTAGAGTCGGAATGCAGGAAACTGTCGAAGCAATCAAGAACAGCGACCATTGCGCCAAGCCAATCGACAAATCAGCGGCACCAATGCACTCACCGAACGGTAAGCGTGGTCGTGGCATGGCGTCAGGTTTCTGGTTCAACGCTGGCATGAAATCCGCCGTCAGCGCGAATGTGAATCCGGATGGAACCGTCACTTTGATTGAAGGTTCAACAGACATTGGCGGTAGCCGAGCCAGCCTTGCGATGCAGTTAGCCGAAACGCTTGGGCTGCCGATCGAAGATGTTCATCCCACAATCGCCGACACAGACAGCGTTGGCTACACCGACGTCACCGGCGGCAGCCGCGTAACGTATTCAACCGGAATCGCTGTCCATGCGGCGGGCGTTGACATTCAAAACCAAATGCTTCAGCGAGCAGCGGATAGCTGGAGCCTCGACGTTGAACAGCTGACATACGAAGACGGCGGAGTCACAGGTCCGGATGACAAGCGGCTCACATTCCAGGAACTGGCTGGCAAATCTGGCGAACCGATTGTTGGGCGTGGTTCATCAGCGAAGAACCAACCTGGCGGTGCATTTGGAACTCACGTTGTTGATGTCGAGGTCGATGTCGACACAGGCAAAGTTCAGATTCTGCGATACACAGCGGCTCAGGACGCAGGCACAGCGATTCATCCTTCCTACGTCGAAGGGCAGATGCAGGGTGGCGTTGTGCAGGGAATTGGCTGGGCTCTGAATGAAGCCTATGTGTATGACGATCAAGGCAAGCTCAAGAACGCCAGCCTGCTCGATTATCGCATGCCAACCTGCTTCGACGTGCCGATGATTGAGACGATCATTGTCGAGGTACCCAATCCGGGTCACCCATT
>JBGCDN010000561.1:0-3790 GCA_045105495.1 Planctomycetaceae bacterium | reverse complement strand
TGGCGGTCCTGCCGACGACCGACTTCGTGGTTCTTCTGACAAAGACGTCCTGAGCGGCGGCGGCGGAGATGACGATCTACTTGGTGATTCTGGCGACGACTGGATGACTGGTGGCAACGGAAACGACCGCATGGAAGGTGGTAGTGGTGCGGACACGATGATGGGTAAAGATGGCGATGACTTCATTCAGGGAGGCTCAGGGGCTGACCGGATTGAAGGTGACGCCGGCGACGATTCCATCTTCGCAGCCAGCGGCAAAGACCGCGTTGAGGCGGGCGACGGCAATGATCTCGTCTCGGGCGGACTTGGTTCTGACGACCTTGATGGCGGACAGGGCATGGACTTCCTGATTGGTGGCGAAGGTAGCGATACCATTGCTGGCAGAGGCGGCATGGACCTTCTTGTCTCAGGATCAGTGAACGCAACCGGTGCCGACCTCGACAGCATTCATGCCGAATGGCTGTCGCATCGTGACTACAGTGATCGCATCGAGAACATCACCGGTGTGAAGAACAATCGCGTGCTGAACGAAGACAAGCGAGACTCCTCTCGTGAGAATACCGAGTTCAGCTTGCTTCCAATCACTGGCGACAAAACTGTACTCGACGATGAAATGGAAGACATCTTGTATGGCAACGCCGGACGAGACCTATTCTTCGCTGACGTCGACACCGACTTTGTAAACGACCGAGTAGCAAGCGAATCTCAGATCGACCTGCGTTCGTAGGCCGCAACTATCGATAAATGTCAGGTAGTGGACGAGGCTACGAGTCCCCGAACCGGGCAGAAACAGCCTGGACTCGTGGCCTCGTCCACTACCTTCCGCCTGACATTTTTGGAAAGACACACCAGCAGGTAGCGAGGATGTCAGTTCCGCACTCCTGTTCGGAATCGACCCGGTGTTACTCGGTCATCGCAGAGACTTCGTCTGCAGTAAAGCTTCTTGGAAGTCGCGCGCCGAGTTGGCTTACGATTTTGCCTGCTACGTTTGAGGCCAGGTGTCCGGCTTGTTTCCAGGAAAGTCCGTTGGTGATTCCGTACAGCAGGCCGGCAGCGTACATGTCGCCCGCGCCGGTTGTGTCGATCGCGTTTACGCCGACGCCTTCAACCGGAATTACCTGGCCATCGTGCATTAGTAGCGAACCGTTTTCGCCAAGCGTCAACGCTACGTCGGCCGCGTGACGATGGATGACGTGAGCACACTCAATGGCATCATCCTCACCTGTCAGGCTTCTTGCTTCCTGTTCGTTGCAGAACAACAAATCGACAGGGCCTTTGATGAGATCCCAAAACTCATCTTTCACCATGTCGATAAGAAACGCGTCGGACACGGTCAGTGCAACCTTCACGTCGTTCTTCTTCGCCAGCTCAATCGCATGAATCGCAGCCGCGCGAGTCTGTTCTCCTGAGAACAGATAGCCTTCCACGTAGACGTACTGACTTCGTTTGAGTTCGTCTTCGTCGATGTCGCCGGTATCGAGCGCGATTGATACACCGAGGTTGGTTAGCATCGTTCGCTGGGCATCTTCGGTGATGAGAATCACCGACGTTCCGCTGTCTCCTTCAGCAGAAGGTGGAACCTCAATCACGACACCACGATCTCGCATATCCTGTAGGAAGAATTTTCCAATTGGGTCTTGCGCGACTTTGCCGACGTAGGCAGCCTTACCGCCTAGATCGACGACGCCCATGATCGTGTTGGCTGCTGAACCACCCGCACATCGATTTGTCGAGCCGCTGTCGATCTTGGTTAGCACCTTCGCCTGCATCTTGTCGTCGACGAGGGTCATCGCGCCTTTGGCGAAACCGAGACTGTCCAGAGTTTCGTCTTTGACCGTTGCCTGGATATCTACCAACGCGTTGCCCACGCCGTATACGTCGTACTTCATTGCAGTTCTTTTCTCACGAGATAAATCGCCCGAGACAGACGATAGCGTTCCTTCGATTCGGGGCAAGCAGTGGGCCCGAGATCGCAGCGAGATTCAGTTCTTTACTCGGGATTGAACCGATTTAGCGGCTCGCGAGAGGTAGTTTCAGCACGAAAGACGCTCCGTCAGCAATGTCTCTTTCGAGGATAAGATCGCCTCGCATGCATCGAGCAAGCCGTCTCGACAATGACAGCCCCAGCCCAACTCCAGGAGCCGACCGAGCCGCATCGGCAGCAGACTTGGTGAACTCCTCAAACAGCGTCGCGCGATCATTGGTCGAAACGCCGCGGCCGTAATCACGGACGCGAATTATCGCGTGCGGATGAGCATGTTCGCAGGATAATTCAATCTCACGACGATCAGTGCCAACACCATACTTGCAGGCGTTATCAACAAGGTTGAACAGAATGCGTTCGACTGCATCCGGATCGGCTCGAACCGTCAAGACATCAGCCTTTTCATCCGGATTTCTAATTGCGAACTGCATGTTCGCCTGGTCGGCGAGGTCGCGAAGTGTTGGTTCCACACGTGAAAAGAAGTCGTTGAGTTGAACATCTTCGGCACGTGCGTCGTGGCTTTTGTTTTCGAGCCGCGCATAGGACAAAACGTTATCGACAAGGTGGTCCAGCCGTTCTGCCTGTCGTCGCAGCGTTTGCACGTAGCCAGCTCGCTTGTTCGGATCCTTTTGTCGATCGTCGCCTAGAAGATCTGTATAGACCCGGAACGTTGTGAGCGGTGTTCGTAGTTCGTGAGTGACTGCAGAAACGAAGGCTCCGCGCCTTTGGCTCATTCGAAGCGCCGCGAATAACAGGACGCCGGCAGCAATTGACGCTGCCAGTAGGCCAATCCATGCTGTTCCCAAGGCGAGGCGAATTGGGGTGACGCCGCGAATCTCAGTACCTGCTGCAACACCCGGTTTCAGTTCGACGGGAAGCGATGCGAATCGAAGCGGGTTGATATCTTCCAGCTTCAAAGAACGATCAGCATCTGAAACGGGCGACTTGATAGCCGTCAGTGAAGCACTCGGAAGTAAGTCTTCGACCTCGGTGCACAACCACTGGTCGATGGCTTTCCAGTCCAGCCAGCAACCTTGGATGACGTCTCGTCCGTCAATGGAAACGCGTCGCAACAGAACTAGTTCGTTCTTAATCCACACCGGGGTCAACGCGGGGATTGGTGGTTCGTCGTTGCCCAGAGACGACAGCGGTACAGCTTGCTGAACAGCTGCGTTATTTTGCAGAGTCTGAGTTCGCTTAGAGAGTTCCTTCCGATTCCGGTCTTGTTGCTGCTGAGGCGAAAGGCCGTTGCTCATACTGTAGTTGGGTTCAAATTCACTGGGCTCGGCCCAAACAATCTGCAGGCGATCGTTCGCCAATTCTACAGGAAGGGAATTCGCTGTTTGACGAACCTCTTCTGGTGTTACACAGTTTAGAAATTTCGAGAACCGCTGTTCCTGCGGTTCGAGTTCTTCTGCCGGGCAGACGTAGACTTCGCAGAGATCGCGTTGGTTTCCCAGCGGCACTTGGGGAGAACAGAAGACCGTTTCAGACTCGCACAGTTCGAAATGCAACTGAATGTAGTCAGACTTAAACGTCAGCAGCGGTGATGGCACCAGCACTTCGCCCTTGCCGATTGGTGCCATCAATTTTGAGTAAGCTTCGCTGGTCGGGTAGAACGATTGATAGCTTACCGGCGGTCGAGCGTTTTCTCTCGCGATAAGCGGAACCAGCAAAGATTCCATCCGCCACAGTGAGAGCCTTTCGCTTTCTGACTGAACGGTCCCGGCAGCTTCCCGTTTTTCCAACCCCAACGCGCTGCGTGTGAGATAGCCGACTGCTGTCGCTCCGATGAGCACACAGGCG
>JBGCDN010000560.1:0-5796 GCA_045105495.1 Planctomycetaceae bacterium | reverse complement strand
TGTTCAATCCGCGTGCCAGGATTAGAGACGATCCCTCGTGCCTGGTGGAATCCACGTCTTGATTACTGTGGCTGATGGCGTCGACGATCTTCGAATCCGAAATCGCCCGGACAATTGTCCGTGGATCATGTCCAACTGCCTACAAAACTCGCTGTTGAATCAGTAAAATCCTTCGCGACCCGATGATGAGACAACGCTGTCTGTCTTGCAGCACTAGCAACAGACTCGTTTGCCAAAATCACTCAGCCGGAGTGGCGGAATCGGCAGACGCGCTGGATTCAAAATCCAGTGAGGGCAACCTCGTGGGGGTTCAAGTCCCCCCTCCGGTATTAGAAAAGCCTCGCAAGACCTTAGTCTTGCGAGGCTTTTATCATGTGCTGGTTTCAATCGAACGCGATCAGCAGAAAACTGACTGTTCACGGTATCGGCTCGAGCTTTGGCCGAACATCGCTACTCAATGCGGCAGCTGCATTCAAAACAACCGACTATGCGCGGACGGTTTCGTAGACGGGCCATTCTTCGCTGCAGCTGTGGCAGTGAAACCCAACGATGGTTGCGGTCCCGGGTACAACACGATTATTCTTCCCGCTGACGACGGCGTCATCCAGTTCCAATGGTTCGACAGTCGCTTTACCACAGTACGCGCACTTTTGGTTCTCGAATAGAATCCGAGCACGGTTGAGAGCCCGCATGCGTTTGCTGGAGATTCGACCGCTGATAATTCGAGTGTTGCGGCTGAATGGAAGAATCTCTCGCGGAAGCGCCTCGGGGGCTTCGAAACGTGGCTGAGATTCAACTTCGTCGTCTGATGGACGGAAGATTTTGAGATCGGTCATCCTGTCGCTTCCATGCTTTGCCGAACTCAGTCGGCCGGATGAAAAATTTGCACAGCTCAAGACGTCGTGTCGGCTGCGGTGGCGAATCTTACGACAGCTGGTGTTCTTTCGGCAAGCGTTTGCCGACTGTCGTTCTTACATCGCGTTATCCCAAAGTGACAAAGCAAGTTACGACGCGACAATTTTCTTGCGAGATACATTCAGCCTAGCTCGACAGTACCTCCAACATGTTTCGAGCCATCGCGTCGGCTCCACAAGAGGCATGAACCGTGGCATAACCCGACTCTGCCAAGTCTCTTCTCTTTGCCTCATCTACCGCGATGCTGTGCAAGCGATCGGCCAGAGATTCTGGGCTGGACGGTTGGAACAGCAAGCCGCCTCCGGTCCGATCAAGCAGTTCCGGGAACGCACCATGCCGTGGCTGAACAACAGGGACACCATTGGCAAGTGCTTCAAGAACATACAGCCCTTTCGGTTCTTCGTAGATGGTTGGAACCGTCAGGACATCCAGCCGTTTGAAGAACTCGATCTTGCTGTCGCGATCCGGAGGGCTGCCGCAGAATTCGAAGGCTGACCCCAAATCGCGAGCCTTCTTCGAGACCTTGTTGAAGAACCGCTGGTCCCGTTTTCCGAGGTACCCAGCTGCAAGCATCCTGGAGTTCGGATATCGCTGATGAAACAAGCGGAACCCTTCGACAGCTTGTTCAAATCCCTTCTCCGGACAGACACGGGCAAAGTAGCCAACGGTGAAGGGTTGGTTCGCGGTCCTTGGTGTTCCCGTATGTCCGTCCAACTGAATTCCGGTCGCGACCGTGTGGAATCGATTTTCCGCAACATCGACGTAGCTTCGCATCCGATTGCGATAGAAATCACTGTGCGCGATCAAGCCATCGAATAGCTTCGAATTACGCCGAATGCGATCGAGAGCCTGCGAAGCCCATGGCTCGACAAGATCATCGAGAAAGATGTCGTCGCCCTGAAGCATGCAGAAAACCCTGCCATCGAATCGCTCGCGAAGTGCGGGCATGACTCCGGAAAGCAGGGCGTTGCTAAACAGAACGACGTCCGGCTTAAGGCTGTCAGCCAGGAACCCAACCAGTTCGTCTACTTCTCTCTTCTGCGGCCCGCTTGGTCCATCCAGCATTTGGACCGTCATTTCGCCGAGATCTTTGGCGTCGTTGCTAACGGAGAGCTTGGTAGCAAGCGAAATCAGTCGCGGGCTATTCAGCCATCGAACCACGCCCTGCGGTAGCTTCTTCCAGAACCCAAATTTTGAATCCAGATAGACATTGATGCCCCCGAAAAACACCCGGGACGTACTGTTGTTCGTCTCATCCGTACGAATTGGCGTATACGTTGGAATGAGCGTGACTTCCACTCCCTCGTCCTGCAGCGCGCGTGCGAGGGCGTTGTCCAACATGCAGGAGCCGCAAAACATTCCGGCTCCACCAGCGGTGATGATGGCAATATGCATGTGACAATGGCATAAGAGGGAAGAACCGATCCAGATCGAGATCATAGACCATGCCGATCGCGGCTCAACAAGCGACGACACCAGACCGCGCATGAAAAAAGCGGTGAGCGAAATCACTCACCGCTTTGAGTTCTCGCGAGGAGAATTCTAATTACTCAGCACCAACAGCCTTCTTCGCAGCGTCAGCACCACCTTCGATTGCTTTGTCTGCGCCTTCAGGAGTCGCATCCTTGAGCTTGTCAGCACCTTCATCGATCATTTCGCCAGCTTTTTCGCCAGCAGCATCCTTGGCGTCTTCGGCAGCTTTTTCAGCTTCACCACAACCAACAGCGAACATTGTCAATGCCATGCAGGCAAACAGAGTTGCAAGCTTCTTCATAATAAAATCGCTTTCTAAATAGCGGTTTCTCTCGATGCAGGACGCCCCTGCTATGCACCGACTCTATAGAGCGACTTCGGATGGGGCGTATTCCCGTAACTTTCAAGAATGAACAGTTCGCGGGATATTTCTGCGACGCATTGGACAGTTGACATTTGCCAACTGCAAGGGTTCAGACCTCTGCCTTCAGCAAAATCTTGCTTGCGAGAGGCGACTCCGGCCATGTGCCTGTGGCTACCTGGAAGTTTCTGGCAATACGGACGGATCTGCATGCCAATCTCTTCGCGAGACGAACCAGATTCTCCAAACAATTGGGAAGAACAAACAGAGTACGCTGACAAGGAATCCGCAAGCGGCTCCCATTGCCCCAAAGTACTTACCCAATTGCCAAATCAGAATCACATTCGCAAGGTGGGCAAGGGTCAGCGGAATGAGAAATGGATCTTTCTTGTGTGCTCTCACATAGATTGTCTGGCAGCGGGATACTTGGAACACCAACACAGCCAGGCACAAAACGATCGTGGTCGGCAGACCAAGCATGCGTTCGGAAAGTCGATTGGTAATCCAGAAATCCAGGTTGTTGATTGCCAGCAGACCAAGCACAAACACCACGCAGCCAGAAAACAACACGACCACAGAGATGACACTCAGCCGCCAAAAAACTTCGTCGAGTCGCTCGAACCGACGCTCGGCAATCAGTCCACCAAACATCGGCCGTCTCGTTTCGACCCATGCAAAGGCAGATCTTTGGATCGTCGTAATGATCGACCATGTCAGCCCCATCTGCCCGGCCAGACCTTTCGGGTGATATTCGAACATGACCGCCGAGAACATGTTCAGCGAAAAGTAGATCACAAATGACTGCACCCCCAACCGCCATTGCAACGGCCAAATCTCATCGCGCCATGTGAGAGCACCGAGGTCACTGGGGTTGCTGAGCGAACCGAAGAACCCGGCATAGCGAACAAACACCAACCAGAGGTCCCACGTCAGTCGAACGGTTGCGATGGCGACAATCGCCCACAAGCCCGCACCACTGGCAACGGCTGCCCACATCGCAAGGCTGCCGATCACTGCCTGAACCGTGCGAACACGGTTAATGAATCCCAGTTGCCCACAGCCCTCTAATAATCCAACCGCTGGAAGCAGGTTTAACTGCAGGCTCGACAGCACAGCCAACGCGATCCATGGCATCAACCACTGCGATTCATCCATGGCCCCGGGTTCTCGACGTCCGAGAAACCAAATGCCACCAATACCGACGGCAAGCAGAAACACGACGGACGCAATTCGATACCAGCGTCGTGTGATTTGACGTAGTGAAGACAAGCGACGCCGAGCCCGGTCGTCGCCTTCGATGGTTCCGTCCTTCGCGAACTTCAGCGAGACCCATTCGTGGCTCGCCAGGTTCACAATCACAACATCCATGCTGAGTTCAAAGAACGTCTGCATGCCCAACAGGAACCAGAAGATGTAGAAGTAGTCCTGCATCTCCTCCGTGAAAAGCGTCGCGATGAGCAGCATCGTGATCGGCCCGGAGAGAAAACTCCAGGCTCGCGATGTGATTGCGAAGAACACAGCCTGATCGACTTCATAGCGGTTAATGAACCGCCGAAGACGCGATCGTTCGGATATTGGTTTTGGCTGTGGTTCCAAGATGGAAGTCTATTGTCTTGCTGAATCAGTCCGCGGCAGATCCGTTCTTCCCACGAACAATGGTTTCGAAAACCTCTTCCAGCTTTCTCACGCACGTTGGCAACGCAAACTCGCTCTCGATGTAGCCAAAGGCTCGTTCCGCTCGAGCCTTCATCGGTTCGTAGTGATCGTGAACACCACCAATCGCCGCTGCAAGAGCGTTAACATCTTCAGCCGGAACCAATGCTCCGTAGGCTCCTTCTCGCAGAACTTCGGCGGGGCCCGATGGACAGTCGAACGCAACCACCGGAACGGAGCACGCCATCGCTTCCATCAACGCGTTCGGCATACCTTCGTACCGTGAGGACAACACAAACAACTGCGAATTTCGATACCAGTCGTTCGCATTCGTTTGGTAGCCCTCAAGACTTACGTATTCGGTCATCCCTTCTGATTGAATCAATTGTCGAAGTGAAGCTTCTTCCGGACCGTCGCCCAAAATATGAACGCGCAATTGATTCAAACCGCGATCGCGGACCAGCTTGGCGGTTGCCCGAATAAGTAAGTCAAATCCTTTCTGAGGATGAAGGCGGCCTGCCGCCACAATCCGAAACGGCTGATCGCGATCTTCTGAACCATCGTCTTCTGTGGAAAACGGATTTGAACCGGCTTGGCTTACCGCCTTCACATCAAGAGAGTTCAAAACGGTCTGAAGGTTGTTGCCCGGCAAACGCCAAAACGCCTTCGCTGCTGCCGTCACACCGGCCGAGACACCAATCACAGCATCGGCCGAAAGATAAGCTTGCCGCAAAATTCTCCACTTCAGCTTCTTGAACCGACCAGCAATCTGATGGAAGTCGTGATTCGGGTCGGTCACGATCGTTGAAACCCGCGAGACGCCAGCAGCCTGAGTCGCCGGACCAGCAATCATGGTCATGTGAAATGTGCGGTCGTAGGCGATGTCGATTTCCTGTTCTCGCAGGAACTTGGAGAAATCATTGACGCGGCGAGTGTGCATTCGACCGGGCCAATACAGTTTTGGCTCGTTCGTTCTGACATCAAACGCGTGTACGGGTACGTCGTCGGGAACGCGGCTAAGCAGTTCTCCCTTTTGGTACACGAGATACAAGAATGGTTCGAATCGATCGCGGTCAAGATGTTCGAGTATCTGAACCAGTTGCCGTTCAGAACCGCCGCCGTAAAGGCTGCCCATCGATAGAGCCACTCGAATGCGTTTATTCGTCATCAATTCGCATCCAGCCAGGCTTCAAACATCAAAACGTCCCACAACAAGTACTGCCAATCCGCATCGCCCGCCAGGTGCTGCTGCCATTTCGTCCCGATCGGAGCCGCGCTCAAATAGCCCTCCCTCTTTAATCCTTCCTCCCTGAGCACCGCCTCCGCCCACGCTCGCAGCGGCCCGCGCACCCAGGAATCGATTGGAACACCGAATCCCGCTTTTGCGCGGTCAA
>JBGCDN010000559.1:0-2752 GCA_045105495.1 Planctomycetaceae bacterium | reverse complement strand
GAAAAGAAAGCAGAAGCGGCCCGCATTGGGCGTGAGAACAAAGAGAAGTGGAACCGGTTCTACCGTCGCCTTCGAGATGCTGGCGTCGGCCCTCGGAAAATGTGGGAAGTCTTCGGAGTTGAAGACGAAGAATTTGCCGTTGATGGCCCGGCAAGCTCAACCGATGTCGACGACCTATATAACAAAGCGGCGCAGCTGGTTGTGGACAAAGGGAAAGCGTCAATCTCAATGGTCCAGCGCGAGCTGGGGGTTGGTTACGGTCGAGCGACCCGGCTTATTGACCAACTCGAGGCCAAA
The DNA here is from genome assembly GCA_045105495.1 of Planctomycetaceae bacterium. Classification (GTDB taxonomy): domain Bacteria; phylum Planctomycetota; class Planctomycetia; order Planctomycetales; family Planctomycetaceae; genus CAYNWT01. The sequence goes on along the minus strand of JBGCDN010000559.1, from coordinate 2,455 downwards.
GGTGTGATTGGGCCTGCGGACGAAAGTGGTTCACGAGAAGTACTTGTTACGTCAGTTTGATTTGTGAGGACCAATGGTTCTTCCATTCGTTCGGTAAGGATGAAAAGATCCCGGTTTGAATTTGTCCGAATCGGATTTTGGGATCATTGATGTCATTGTTTGCAGATACCGAAGCCTCGTTCGTAGAACGCTTTGCTAAAACTGACCACGCCGTACGGTCGGGTATTAAGACCGGTTTGCACCGCGGTTGTCAGGTCTACGTGTCGCATCAAGGAGAACCGGTTGCCAACGTCGGTCTCGGCGAAGCGGCGGACGGCGTCACGATGACTGCTCAGGCCCTCAACCTGTGGCGGTCGTCTGGCAAACCGATGACAGCCGCTGCTGTTCTTCGAGTTCTCGAACAAACCGGTGCTGGTGTGGATGAGTTGGTTCGAACCCACATTCCTGAGTTCGCGGATGAGTCGATACGCATCATTGATCTGCTGACGCACACAAGCGGTCTGCCGAATACAGATGTCGGTTGGCCGAACGCAACGTGGGATGAGATTGTTACTTCGATCTGCGGCATGAATCGCGATCCGAGTGTTGCGGCGGCTTATTCCTACTTCGCAACATGGTTTTTACTTGGCGAGATTCTTCGACGCAGGGACTGTGAGGGGCGTTCGTTCGCTGACCTGATGCGAGCAACTGTGTTCGAGCCGCTCGACATGTTGAACACATGGAATGGCATGTCTGCCGAGACGTGGAGTCAACTAAGCAATCGTATCGCGGAAGTGGAGACGATTACGTTAAGCGGACGACGACGGACAGAGCTTCTTCATGAGGAAGCCTTCTGCACACAAGCGTCACCAGGAGCAAACCTCCGCAGCACCGCGCGAGATGTTGGGCGGTTCTTTGAAGCACTCCACGGTGGTGAGTACTTTGCGTCGCCGGAGACTTTGTCCCAGATGGTTCACCCGCATCGAGTCGATCTGGTTGATGCAACGTTTAAGGCGAAGGTGCGAATGGGCCTTGGAGTAGTGCTGGCATCGGATGATCCAACGGTTCCCTACGGCTTCGGCGATCACTGTTCTCCCCAAACCTACGGCCACGGCGGCGCGCAGTGTGCGATGGCGTTTTGCGACCCGGCACACGAGCTGGTTGTCGCTTGGGCTGTGAATGGGTTCCCTGGCGAACCGAAACATCAGCACCGCAATCGAGCGATCAACTCGGCGATTTATGAAGACCTTGGTTTGGCTTCATAATGGCTACCGGGGTCGGCTACTTCGCTTGAAGCCGTATTCAATGGCGAACCAATTGGCGTACGCCTCGCGGTCGCGATAGCTAGTGTTGCGTTCGTCGTTAATGTGTCCGACTTCGTGGATCAGGATGTTGTTGAGGTAGTAGTCGCGAATCGTCTCGCGGGTCCACGTCAGGGTCCAACGGTTCTTGTCCTGAGACCATTTGCCTCCGTACATCTTTGTGTCGATCACAACCTGCGGATTCGGCGGTTGCGAGTAGACTTCGGTCAACGAATCTTCAATTGGGTAGAGGTACACCGTTGAACCCCACTGCATTCCATAGACCGGGAAGATGGCTCGCTTCTTCGTCATCTTGCTGAACTGAACAACGTCCAGTCCTTGGACGAATCGCTTCGGCAATTGTTCGATCCGAGCTTTGGCTTCAGCGGTTGAGATCGGGTGGAAGTGATCCTTCCCAGGGTTCGATCGGATGAAACGGATCGCTTTCGGATCGTCGCTGGGTTCGTGCCATACTTCGGGGGCATCGAAGCAGTTTGAATCGCCTGCCTGAGCGCGATGCTGGTGAGCGGAAGCGGGCCGCTGTTGCCCACGCTTTACAAAGCGCGCTCGTTGAGCCTTCCGCTGACCTCGCTTCTTCGGCGTCCTCTGTTTTGCTGGCTGTCGTTTCATTTTGGCTGTCCGGGTTCTGAAGGAATCCGTCAGCCGTCCGTGACCTTAAGACGGCCCTTCCTTGGCCCGTTCAACTCTATTCCTGTGTCCAACCCGTGAGGAAGTGTACAGTCATAAGTCGCGGTAGTGATTGAGGTTACGTCATGTTGTCGCAGAGGTGGCACACCCCCTTGGCTCGGAGGTCCGATCAGCGCATTTCGCCATATTCATGACCTTTCGAGGCGATTGGTGGGCTCGAATCACACTGGTTCTGTGTTCGATCTGACACTCGAATTTGTACAGGTATACGAGCAAAATTCTGAACGTGGACGCGACTGATTTGTGGGTTCTTCCACCAAGATCTGCCAGCAAGAAGGGTTCGTATGAACAGTATTTGTGCCGGGGGTGTGCGCATCGCAGAAGAAACAGGCTTTGGAGACCGATACACTCCTTCCATCAAGCGGACTGAGGTCCGTATTGTTCCGGCGGTCAATTGTGGAGATGTCGATGGCGGTTCGAGTCTTGTTTCTGGTTCTATCAGTGTGCCTACAGGGCTTTGCGCAGGA
>JBGCDN010000558.1:0-7328 GCA_045105495.1 Planctomycetaceae bacterium | reverse complement strand
CCGGGAAACGCGGCCCGAGAATGGAGGACCGAAAACCAGATGGTGACAACGGAGTAGGGACACGCACATCGGACAGGAAATATCCGATGGCGGCTAACCGGCGGCGGCCGTGCTTCGGTGACGCACGCCGAGGTCGTTTCTGACTTCGTCCAAAGTGCTTCGGTGCTGTGGTGAACCACTGCAATCGCTCGAGATACCAGTCATAGGTTCTCGGGGCTCGGTTCCGTTTGGTCCAGTCCAAGAACCGGTCCAAGACGGTCACCACAGAGTCACTGGTCCTTTTCCGCTCCGTCGCCGACGTCGCCATCAGCTCATGAAACAGCTTAAAGGCAGCTTCCTTCTCTGGGCCAAGGTTGTATCGCTCACCGACGATCGTGACGAACCAGCTCTTGCGGTCCTTGCGCCACCATGGTTTTGGGGTACGTGCCATCTCAATTCCTCCCAGCTAAGTGAAAACACCAAGCGAGCTGAGAGGTTCGCTGGCCCCCATGGTGCAACATGGGGGCATCTTCCAACGATTGTTCGCGGCACCTTAATGATTGCCCGAAGGCTAATCAGATCAAGTACCACCGCCAAAAGTTGGTCGATTCTGTACCGGGCGTTTTGAAAACCCGAAACAAAAAAACGCTGGCAGTCATAAGTGACTACCAGCGTTTGACTTCTGTAAGCGAGGCCGACGGGACTTGAACCCGCAACCCCCGGATCGACAGTCCTAACGATCTTTGCGATGTGAGAGGACTTAACTTCTTTGCCCAACTATGTTTCTGTCACTGATGCAGCCAATGTTGGCCACTCAGTTACGTCCATAGTTTACAGGGATTATCGATTTGTGCCATAGGTTCAGTGACGCAACTGTGACAGATCCGTGGGTCTGACGGAATCACTTTCGGACTGAACCGAGATAGGACGGAGGAAGCAACCGGCGCAAACTACTTACTGAACACTCAACGACTGACCTCTGAGGTCGTCACTGACGTCGTATGTGACTGGATTGGCGAGTCCATCGGTTAGCAGTAGGCCATCGATTGCGGCATCTGCCTGAGCGAGTTCTGTCTTTGCGTTGATGTACCGCAGCTGAACGTCGAAGAATGTCTTGCGGGCAGTCAGAACTCGAAAGAAGTTCACTTCGCCGATCTCCTGGGCTTTCTGAACCAACGCGAGAGCCTCATCGGCTTTCGGGATGACGGTGGTTTCGAATTGCTCAACCGCTGCTTCGGCCGACTTGAACTGCCGAACCTTCTGGGCCAGTGCTTGGCGAATTTGCAGCTTCACTCTCCGAGCATCTTGCGTTGCGCGGCAGTACTCGGCATGGGCGGCGTCGATATTTCCCTGATTCTCGTTGTGTACTGGAATCGCAAGGCTGAACTGCACGTTGGCAAACTGATCGCCAGTAGCCGAGTCGTGGCCTGCACCAAGTTGCGTATTGATGTTTGGTACGGATTGCGATCTCTGCCGCTCCAGGTTCGCTTGTGCCCGATAGACTCGCTCATTCGCTGCTGCAACTATTGGACTTTCACTGACAATGCGGGAGTATTCTGTTTCCAAGTCCCGGTTCGCGAATGCCATATCGAGCGATCCGAGCAACCCTGTGAAGGGCATCTCGGGCACTCCGGCAACCGCCGTCAGTTCATTCCAAGCTCCTTGCAGCGCGAACTCAGCCTGTCGGACTAAGACTTCCACTTCAGAGACTTGGATCTCCGATTGAAGAATGTCAGCGCGGGTGCCTTCGCCAGCTTCGAACCGGGACTCAGCAGCTCTGACTCCTTTCTCCGCTACAGCCTTGAACTGCCGCGCCAGTTCTATCCGTTGTTGATTCGCCAGGGCCGCTACGAAAAGGTTTCGAATTTCAGTCCGAACGCGTCGGCGTTGGACATCGACTTGTGACAAAGCTGCGCGGACGTCGTGTTCGAGAACATGTCGATTCAGAGCAAGTTTTTCGCCGCTGACAAACGTTTGAGACAGGAATAGACCATGAAGTCCACCAGCTCCGTTGTCGCCGATCTCGTCGCCGAAGTAGCCGACTGTGGGGTTAGGTTTCAGGCCAACTTGTTCTCTGAACCCTGAGGCTTGGGATGCGGACGCAGCAGCCTGCAGAATGGCCGGGTTGTTACGCATCGCCATTTCTTCGAAGGCTTCAAACGTCAATCCTTGGCTGTTGTCGATAACACTCGGATCGGTAGACCCCAATGGGAAAAACGCTCCCTCGGCGGCCCCAGTCTCGGTTGGGATCGCGTCAGGATCCTTGGTGCGGTCCTTCGTGTCCTGAAAGGCTACTCGCCGAATTTCGCTTTTCCGCCCCTTCGACTGCCGAGAGGGCATCACAAGGCCAAACCGCTCACTGTTATTTGTCGCATCCCGGTCGGGTTGGGGCGAGGCGCATCCGGCGGCGAATCCTAAGACGCAGGCCAGACAGACATTTCTGAGACGAGACATAAAAGAGGACCTACCCAGAGCAGCGCGAGGCGGAGGGCACCACGACCATTGAATCGGTTCTCCCGGTTATGCGCCTCGATTCGACATGGCGGATTCGCCACGTAAGGAGGGCGGTGGCTGATACAACCAGAATAACCATTACAGCCTAGGCGAGCCATTCCTTGTTGCCCAGTGTTCTACGGTCCTGTACCGTCTACGTAATGATGTTGCTCCCGTCAAAATACTGCCGATTCCATTTGGGCATTTCCTGCCGATTGATAGCCGTCTTGCTCGCATGCTCTTCGCTGCTGCGCGTGCCGCTGCCAATGCTGCACCAGCATGCTAGTTCCGTGGAATTGGCGGAGCATATTGCCAACTACCACGCCGAGTGGGTGCAGGCAGACCATGACTGGCATTGGCATCTCGTCTATCCCGGTGATGCCGAGCACGAAGATGGTGACCAAACGAGTGATCCACTCCGGGGTGATCTTGCCCTCCTCTCACTGGCCGTGGCCAGTCCGTGTCACAGCGATACCTGTTCCCCCGGTCCGGGCCTGCCCACGTCGCTGGCATGCGGCGGCGGCCAGGTAACGGCGCGAGGTCATCACGAAAGCTCTGGTCAGCAGTTCCACAGTGCCGTGGATACGTGCGCGCTGCTATGCATCATGCGCTGCTAAGGACGGTCGGTGCGCCCAGTACCGGCCCCTAGCCGGAACGCCCGCGTCCGCGCGAGTTCTCTCGCGCGGTGGATCCGCTTGAAGCTCCGACCTCGTAGTTGCCAGATCAATGACCATAAAGAAGCTTGCACGCCCTGCTGCTGCGATGTCCGCAATCGGCCTCAGTGCGTGGGCCGTCTATTCGTATTTTCCGCGACCCGAACCGGACACTCTTGTCCCCGAGGAACCCAACGTCAGCACGACTGCAGCCGTACGTTTTTCCGACAACAAGAAGTCCATTGCACATATCCGAACTGAACCGTGTCGGACCGCACGTCTGCAGAAATCCCGAAGGCTGCCAGCTCATTTTGCATATGACGACACTCGACATGTGGCCATTCGCGCGGCGACCGATGGTTTATTGCAGTCTGTTGATGTAAAGCCGGGTGACCGGGTGACCGCAGGTCAGATCATCGCAGTGCTGCGAAGTCCCGCGATCGCGAGCGCTCGCAGTGAAGTACTGAACCGCCAAGCCGAGCTTGAGTTGGCAACAAAGCAAAGCGATTGGCAAGCCAGTATCTGCAACGGCGTAGATGGGCTGGCTGCAGCCATCCAGAAAGGTGAGCCGGTTTCAGAGATAGAACAACGTGTCAACAAGAGAACGCTTGGTGACTATCGCAGTCGCCTGCTGAACGCATACAGCAAGGCGAGGGCAGCTGCACGCGCTGCCGAGTCGGCAACCTCTGTCAGTGGTACTGGTGCCATTAGTGGTCGAACGGTGCGACAGAGGCAGAGTGAAAGTGAGCAAGCAAAGGCAACTTTGGAGGCCGCACTTGAACAGTCTGTGTTCGATACACACCAAGCTTGCCAGCAAGCAAACTCTGTTACCCAAGCGGCGAAACGAAGCTTGCAGGTTGCTCGGCAACGGCTCGCAACTCTGATGGGCACCAGCGTCGGCGACAAAGCGTTGAACATTCCCACGGCCGAGGCCGATTTGGCAAAAATCGCGATCCGGTCGCCGATCGCGGGGACGGTCGAGAGAAAAGTCTACTCCGCGACAGAGCGTGTGAGTGAAGCGGCCGAGATGTTCATCATCGCGGATACATCACAGCTATGGGTCCGGGCAGAGGTCCGGGGTCGCGATTGGAGTGCAACAAGCCTAAAGGAAGGTGACTCTGTCCTTGTCGAGACAGCCATCCGCCAAGGTGAACCGGTTAATGCGACCATTCACTACGTTGGGCGTGAGGTTGATCAGTCGTCTGGAGCCGTCCCCTTGGTTGCACGAATCGACAACGCAACTGGTGAATTCCGTCCCGGCCTCTTTGCGCGGATGAGCGTTCGGGACGGCAAGGCTGTCGAATCTATAGCAGTTGCGGACGCGGCGGTCGTAGATATTGATGGCGATCCGAACGTCTTTGTCGAGCGCGATGGCGCCTACTATCCGGTTGTCGTCGAAACAGGAATCCGGTCACGTGGTTTGATTGAGATCCGCCGAGGACTGACCGAAGGGCAGCACGTCGTCGTCGAAGGTGCATTTACCCTCAAGAGCGAACTCTTGCTTGAGGGGGAAGAATAATGTTGAAGCGGCTTATTGAGATATCTCTTGAGAACCGGTTCCTTGTCATCGTGTTCACTCTGCTGGTTGCCATTGCTGGCATTCGGAGTGCACTGTTGCTGCCCATCGACGCAGTTCCGGATCTGACCAACACGCAAGTCACGGTGATCACGGAGGCTGGTTCGCTGCCGCCCGTCGAGGTCGAACGGCAGGTGACGTATCCGATCGAATGGGCAATGGGTGGACTACCCAACGTCGAGGAAGTTCGCAGCGTTTCCAAGTTCGGTCTCTCGGTCATCACAATCGTGTTTGACGAGAAGACGAACATCTTTTTCGCCACGCAGCAGGTGACCCAGCGGCTAACTGGAGCAGCATCAAATATTCCGGACGGCTACGGCCCACCAGTCGTTGGCCCGATGACAACGGCGCTTGGAGAGATCCTGCAGTTCGAAGTGAGGAGCGATATCCGTTCGCCAATGGAACTCCGCACGCTGCTGGATTGGAACATTGCCCCGGGCATGCGGCAGGTCACTGGAGTCACCGAGATCAACACGATGGGCGGCTTCTTCAAAACGTTCGAAGTTCGTCCCGACCCCGACCAGATGGCATCCCACGGAATGACGCTGGATGAAATCTACGAACGCTTAGAGAACGCAAATGCAAACGCAGGTGGTGGCTATGTTGTTCATCATGACGAACAGAGGTTTATCCGTGGCCAGGCACTACTCAAGAACGAAGACGATCTGCGCGACGTGGTTCTCCGCCGCAGTGAAAATGGTTCCCCACTTCTGCTCCGTGATATAGCGGACGTCACGATCGCCGCCATGCCGCGGCAAGGGGCAGTGAGTCGCGACGGACGTGGTGAGGCTGTCACCGCCATGGTCATGATGCGCATCGGAGCGAATACTCGCGAAGTCGTTGCAGCGGCGAAAGAACGACTCGAAGAACTAGGGGCCACGTTACCCGCTGATGTGACGATTGAAGTGATTTACGACCGTGAAGACCTGATTGGTCGCACGCTAAAGACCGTCATGACGAACCTTGTTGAAGGCGGTGTTCTGGTGGCGATCGTTCTGCTCATTATGCTGGGCAATCTCCGCGCTGGAATCATCGTTGCGATCGCAATTCCGTTGTCGATGCTGTTCGCCAGTAATCTGATGCTGAGTTTTGGGATTGCCGCCAGCCTGATGAGCCTCGGAGCGATCGACTTCGGTTTGATCGTCGATTCCTCTGTCATCATGGTTGAAAACTGTGTGCGCCGGTTGGCGGAGAACTCGGAGGGAAAGAGCCGGCTAACGGTGATTCGAGACGCTGCGATCGAAGTTCGCGGACCAACAATGTTCGGTGAGCTAATCATCGCGGTGGTGTATGTACCGGTCCTGTTATTGGAAGGAACGGAAGGCAAGTTATTCCGCCCGATGGCACTCACTGTACTGTTCGCACTGTTCGGTTCGCTCATTCTTTCGATGACGCTAATGCCGGCACTCGCGTCGTTGTTCCTGCCGAAGAAACCAAAGGAACACGATGTTCTGTTGCTGCGGCTTTTGAAAAAAATCTACATGCCGATGGTGCGGTTCGCAGTGAACAAGCCAGTGGTCGCTGTCGTGTCGGCCTTTGCCATGTTTCTGCTCAGCATTCCCATCGCGCTCAACCTTGGTGCCGAGTTCATGCCGCGACTGAATGAAGGCGACCTGCTGGTGGAAGCCGTTCGGCTGCCCAGCGCGTCGTTGGAAGGTGCCGAGCAGATGGCACAGCGGATTGAGACTCAACTGGTCGCATTCCCAGAAGTCAAAACTGTTTTCACCAAGACCGGTCGACCAGAAATCGCCAACGACGTGATGGGCGTTCATCAATCGGATGTGTGGGTGATGTTGAACCCGGCGAACGATTGGCCCGCAGCGAAGACGCGTGACGAACTGATTGAAGAAATGGAGACGGTGCTTACGGAGAATGTCCCAGGCGTGGCTTTCGGTTTCACTCAGCCAATCGAAATGCGAGTCGATGAACTCGTAGCCGGGGTCAAAGCAGACGTCGCAATTCTGGTCTACGGAGAAGATTTGGATACTCTTGCTCGCAAGGCGAAAGAAATCGAACGCGTTCTGCGAGGCATCCCCGGAGCAGCAGATGTGAAAGCGGACATTCAGTCCACGCTTGAGACTCTGACCATCGAACCAAAGCGAGAATTGTTAGCGGCGTACGGCGTCAATGCGACGCAGGTCATGGACGTTGTCGCCGCACTGGGGGGAAGGCAAGTCGGAGAAGTCCTCGACGGTCGCGCGCGGTTTCCGATCCGAGTGCGCCTTCCAGAGAAGTGGCGAGCGGAGACAGAACTGATAGCCCAGCTTCCCGTGGCAACATCGTCTGGAAAACCAATCCCACTGGGCGACCTGGCCGAAATCAAGGTGGAACAAACACCACCGACTGTCGAACACGATGATGGCCGACGCCGAACATTCGTATCTGCCAACGTGCGCGGCCGAGACGTTGCCACGTTCGTTGGGGAAGCCAAGCGAACAATCGCCCAACGTGTAAAACTACCGCCAAACTACGAACTGCAGTGGGGTGGTGATTTCGAGAACCTGCAGTCAGCGAGCAAGAGATTCCTGATCATCACGCCGATGGTCCTGCGTATAATCTTTCTACTACTGCGTCCTTGTTGCCAGTCCAGACAACTTTTTGCCCTACCGTTTCTGTGTGATCCTATA
>JBGCDN010000557.1:0-8879 GCA_045105495.1 Planctomycetaceae bacterium | reverse complement strand
TCGAGCGTTTCAACGGACAATCGCTCGACCATGGCTGCGACGCCTTGGTACAGCGTCTGGTCGTCGGTCCTTCTATCCTGAAAGTCGGCCGCCCCCTTGTTGCTGGTTCTCACCAAGACATAGAGCCCCGCGCCGCGTTCCTTGGCGATTGTGACAAACGGTTCCAATGAATCGCCGCCGAGGTACGGGTTGATGGTTAGGCAGTCGGCCGCCCACCGTGCGCTGGTTGGATCTTCCCCGGCCAGCCATGCATCCGCGTACGCTGCGGCGGTTGAACCGATGTCGCCGCGTTTTGCATCTGCGATCACAACCAACCCCTGATCGCGAGCATACCTAATGACCGTTGCCAGCATCTCTAGTCCGGCAGGGCCTAGCTGCTCAAAGAACGCAACTTGCGGCTTCACGGCCGGAACCAACGGCGCGACAACGTCGATCAGTCGCAAGCAGAACTCTTCGGTTGCAGCGACTTGCAGTTGTTCGCCATCAAGCCCCTTTGCCTTTGCAGCTTCAACCACTGGTTCGGGCAATAGCTCGAACCGAGGATCTATCCCCACAAGTGCGCAGGTTCCTGTCTTGTTAATGCGTGCGGCTAGCCGCGATGAGTAGCTGGTCATGCGAGGATTCTGGCGCGAAGTGGCTTGAAGGTCAAAGCACTCTTTCTTCACTCAGAAAGAACGTGATGGCCAGCACTACAACGGATCGAGTCCGGTTCTGGGGCAGAGCTTCAGCAGCGGACATTCATTGCACTGTGGCCGTCTGGCGATACAGATGGCGCGTCCATGGTGGATGATGCGGTGAGAGTACTGAATCCATTCCTTCTTCGGCAACGCCGCCATCAAGTCGCGTTCAATGATAATCGGGTTCTGGCTGGTGGTGAGCCCGAGCAGATTGCTGATGCGGCGGACGTGCGTATCAACGACAACTCCGCTGGGGATTCCGAAGAAGGTCCCCAGAACCACGCTTGCGGTCTTACGCCCAACGCCCGGAAGATTCACCAAGGCATCAAGATCCTGCGGAACTTCGCCGTCATGATCGTTCACAAGCCCCTGCGCCATGCCAATCAGGTTTGCAGCTTTGGCTCGAAAGAACCCAAGCGACTTGACTAGTTTCTCGACATCCTTCTGCTTCCCCTTTGCCAGCTTTTCAGGCGTTGGATACTTCTTGAAGAGGGCTGGCGTCGCCATGTTGACTCGTTCGTCGGTGCACTGAGCCGACAGAATCGTCGCCGCCAAAAGCTGGAACGCCGATTCATGATCCAACGCGCAGTCTGCAACCGGATAGGTCTTCTTCAGAACGCGGACGACACTGCGAGCCTGTTTCTTGCTGTCGTCTGAAGCGACAGGCCGCTTGGGAGCTGCCTTCTTCGTGGCTGTTTTTTTCTTCGGAGCCACCTTCTTCTTACCCATGATTCTCTACCAACTGATCCTTGAACAGGCCGCTCTGAACCGCGGTGAAAACGTACTCGCGGCGATTTGCTCACTGAGAGCACCATCCCAACGTCGCCGCCGCACACGGTCAAGCGGAACGCTTGCTACATCGCGGTTTGGAAGGTTGGTCGTTTTGTTGTCATCGTCGGGTTAGGTTGCCCGGTTGGAATAGCGTTCACAGGTGCTGGGAATTCGTGAGGAGATCCCATCGGCAAAGGCGGAACGGTTCCCGTCTCCTGAAGGTGCCGCATGAGAATCCGGAAGACTTCGTGAACCGTTTGTGGATGACGCTGGACGTTGCTGTGATGAGCCGGAACCACCAACTGCGATCGCACATCTACTCTGGCCGCGCTATCGAACGTCACCACACCGTCGCCTGGTTCGCTGGAAGCTTCGTCTTTGATGGCAACGATGTTGTGGTATGCCACAGATGAATTCAGCGGACTACCTTCAATCGCGCGAAGGATGGGCGAATCGGGGGCGAGACCATCGACACTGGTACTGGTTCGGATACCGGTAATGCTTCCGGTTCTGAACACCTGCGACATCGTGTCCAGAGTTCGACCTGGCAAAGAGATAAAGCTGCGAGCAAGCCAACGCGTGAATCGATTGGCATAGCTACTTCCACCGAACGGGCTGGCAATTGTCACAACGCGACCTACAGAAGGGTGTGGTTGGAAGTAGTAAACCCGTTGAAGCTGCTGTCGCGTTTGCGGATCGAGTCTTGTTTGGGAGAACGGCGTGCGACTTACGGACGACCAGAATCGATCGCCGCTATTCTGTGTCAACATGCGCGAAATGAGTCCACCCATGCTGTGGCCAACGACAACCATTTTGTCTTGTTGTGGGTCTTGTCGACCGGGATCGAAGATGTTTCGAGCCTGCGTAAGTTCATCTCGCAAGTCGGCGGCTGCAAACCAAAACGGTTCGCCAGACGGATACAAGTACAGCCAGAACTGATAGCGATCACGAATCTCCGGCCGCGCCATCAGGTCGTTCATCATGGGCATCCACGTCATGGGGCTCGACCAGATTCCGTGCACCATCAACACCGGAATCTTGCCCTGCTGATATGGCTGCAGCATGTACAACCCACTGTAAGGCTTAATCGCGCTGGGGCGAATCAGGCCCCACGTATCGAGATACCGGAACTTGGGTCGGTCGAGGAACCAGGCGAGCGGAGTTGTGATGTCGGTGTGCAGCGGAACCGTCAAACCATGGACGTCGATGCATTGGCTTTCGTAGGGGTTGTGGAACTCGAGTTGGCAATGCCGACCACAGGCAGCCGATGCAGCGGCTTCATGGAACCGAACAAATGCCGTCACTGGGAACGAAAGATCTTCCGCGTAATAGCGATCGATTTCCGGCCGGTCGGTACACTGCTTTCGAACCGCAATTAGCGGGACGCCAAGTCCCCGCTTGTAATGCCTCTGCGCGAGACCTTCTACGTCGAAATCGCTGACGAATTCAAATCGGCCGTAGTGTCTCGGTTCCCAACTGCTCTGGCCCGGTGTCACGACAAACTGAATCGATCTACCAGAGATTGGTAGTACTAGCGTTGTACCCGGTGCGAACCGATTATGTTTCTTCGCAATTCGAAGGAGGCGTTCGAGTGAGCTGTTGTAGAGATCAACGGCCTCGGCAAACTGTGGATCGTCTGGGTTCCGCACCGGGCCAAATCTGGAATGGAACAGGAAGCCGTACGCTGCCGCCATGGAGTCGTAATAGAACTCCATTGATGACATTGAGTCGCGGTATTCGGTGTTCCGCCCGACGATGAAGTTCAACTCGGCGATCGCGTGTGTGCTCTCAACCGACGGCGCGGTTCCGTGGATTCTCTTTGTCGCTTCAAGTTGCTCGGCCGGCGTTCCGCGACCGGAATAGCCGCTCGCGAGTAAGAACTGTTTTGTCCGTTCCGATGCCTGGCCGCGTCCCGTAACGGAAATCTTGAAGTGTTCAATCAGCGGGTTGTACGGTTCGTCACGAACTCGAATATACCGCGTCGCGCAGCCGCTTGTGAAAGCGATGCAAAGTAGCACCGCCAACTGCGCAAGCCGGGTTGTTCGCAGTAAGGACACGGTCCCGAGATTCCGTTCCGGTAGACCAGATGTGACGTCATGTTCGGCAGAGTGCCGAGGCAGAGAAGGTGGGCAGGATCGGAAAAAACCGCTTTCCAGGTCAACGGGAATCCTGCTTCGCAAGTGGTTCAGTTGTGGCAGAGCTAAGAATCACAGGCGGGGCGATTGAGGGTATTTGCGTTCCTGTTCGGCGTTTGGATCGCGCCTGAGGCACCCTTGAATGTAAAGGTCTTGTTCGATCTGTTTGAATTGCAAATTCTGCAAATCAGGCATTTCTGGGATTGAGTCTAAACCGTACCCGGCGATTGGTGTGGCGGAGTCTGAACCACCGACGATCTTCGGAGCCACAAAGACATGGGCTTCGTCGATGTGGCGATTGTCGAAAAACGAGCCCAGAACCTCTCCGCCGCCTTCTACCAAAACGTTGGTGCAATTCCGGTCGGCCAGCGATTTGAGAATCGCTGTAAGGTCTTCACACTGCGTGTTGACTTCAACGCCCGCCGCCCGCAGCTCGGCAACTTGCTCTGCGGGTGCTCCCGGTGAAGCGAAGATCAACGTCGGCAGCTCACTTGCCGTTCTTACCAGCTGCGAATCAAGTGGTGTGCTGGCCTTCCGATCGAGGACCACCCGCAATGCTGTTCGCGGACCAGAGGGGCGAGCGGTGAGAGCGGGGTCATCGGCAATGACAGTACCGCGGCCAACAAGAATCGCGTCTACCCGACCCCGCAGTTCGTGCACGATGGCTCGTGAGGTTTTGGAAGAGATCCACTTCGAATGACCGGTTCTGGCCGCGATCTTTCCATCGAGTGTCATCGCCCACTTCGCGATGATCCAAGGCATCCCCATTGTCATGCGTTTTGCGAATGGCGCTATGAGTTGTTTGGCTTCTGTTTCGAGTAAGCCGACGTGAACATCAATCCCAGCCTGTCGTAGAACTGACAACCCAGTCTCGTCCATATGTTTCGCCGGATCTGTCGCGCCAATGAACACGCGTTTGATGCCGGCTTCGATCACTGCTTGCGTACACGGAGGTGTTCGGCCGAAGTGGTTGCACGGTTCCAGCGTGACAAACAGCGTTGCGTTCTTCGCTTGAGTCCCGGCCGCACTCAGAGCGTTGACTTCGGCGTGGGCACTACCGACGCGTTCGTGACATCCGTCAGCGATGAACTGTAAGTCATCGCTCACGAGGACCGCGCCGACCATCGGGTTCGGTTCGACATGCCCTTCGCCTTGCCTCGCGATTTGCAGGGCATGACGCATGACGTCTTCGTGTGTATCGAATCGCGGTGGACTCGTCACGGAACTGTTTCCGCATGAGTGAGTGGAGGGTGACTAGTCCTGGCCAGGAACCCAGAGTTTCTTTTCGCCACCCGATTCGCCGCTATCGCTGTCAGGAGTCCATACAACGTCGTCAGAACCGGCTGCAACGCCTGCACCCTGTGTGACGAGATGTCCGAGTCCCTTTTCTTCCATGAACATGGCAATGCTCTCGCGAATCTCCGGAAGCTTGCCGAAGTACTGGTCTTCAAACTTCGCCCAGAGTTTCGGGATTTCAGCGTCGGTGGGGTCGTCGAGCCGCAGGTTCAGTTCGCGAACATCCCATTCAAGAATGTTGCGGAAAGGTTCGTCAGCAGCCTTTGCAGCGTCACGCCCAGCATTCAGCCATTGCAGTGCTTCGTCTCTGCGGTTTTGTTCGCGGCAGATTCCAACCAATGTTGAGAAGACGCGTTCGGCACCAACGCGATCGAGGCACGGTGTGCGATCGGTGACTTCTCGCAGCGCGTCGTAAGCTGTTCGAGTATGGCGAACCAGCAAAACCCGACGGGCGACATCGACAAGCTGGTCGTCGCTTAGCTCTGCGAACTTGATTCGCTGCAGTGCTACGGTGGAAAGGCCAGTGACATTTTCGTCGGGAACCAGTGCCTCGGGTGCGCTTAGTTTTAGGCTGTTGCGGACCGAATCTACGTCGAGCATCACGTTGTTGCGGTCGTAGAATGCGTCCAAAACGTAGACGGCAGCTTGCAGCTTGATGCGAAGGTCTTCGTCACCGGTTGCCTCGGCAGGGCTCTTGCCGTTGAGTCCGTTAAGCTTGATGGATGGCCAGATTTCGTTGGCCACGGCTCGCATTTTCTCCGTCTCAATATTTCTAGCGACGGTCGCTGGGAAGGTGGCTGGGAAATGGCAATTCCATTCCAGCTCTTCGAGTTCTGTCGGGACCACTCCAAGTGGATCGTTGTCTGCAGCGTCGTCCAGAGTTATCTGGTCCCCCACCACTTCTGTCAGTGATTTGTCGGCGGAATCAAAGGCGTCACCTTCCACGCCGGTGATCTGTAGCTGACACGGCTGATCTTCTGATGCGTCGAAAATAAGCACGTCGGCGACGAACTCTGGAATGTCGGTCGGCTTTAAACTCTCGGGAGCTTTGTCGGTTGGGAAGGCTCTCTCAAGCACCCGATATTGGGCGACCGGGCCTGTACCGTCGAGTGATGCTTCAATCGAAATGCGATCGAAGCAGTCTTCGGCGTCCAGCGTTGTGAGCAGCTTGGCGACAGAATCGACCTTGTATGTGTTCACAACAATGTCGCTGACTTCTTCTGTCAGTTCTAAATCAAGTAGCTGCCCTAGCGTTTCGCATTCGATTGCGGCTTCTTCGTCTTTGTACAGACCGGCCGCTTTGTGGAACGCATCTGCAGCGGCGGGTTCGTTGCCATCCCACGCCTGACAGAGGGCGAAGTTGTGCCAGAGCTCTGGTGATTCTGGCTGCTTCTCGAGAATTCGTTTGAACAAAATTGTGGCAGGTTGCCAGCAACCAAGCGCCGACAGGCGAAGTGCGCGGTCGACCTCTTTTTGGTCTTCGACTGCAGCGGTATAAGGTACAAGGCGGTGCACTGATCGCAGCGGGTAAGGAATGCGAGAACTTCCCTCAATCTGCGCCAATTGCATGACGCAGTGCGAGCGCCGGTCTTCCGGCGACAGCTTCACTGCCAATGCGGCGTGGGCTCGTGCCGACATGAAGCTTTCGGCCTCAAGCATAACCATAGACACCGCGCCGGCGAGCCGAGTTAACAGCGGTCGCTCAGACCGCGATGCAAGCTGGAAGGCCCGGTGGATTGATCGCTTGGCTGTTTCGAAACCGTCCGCGACGAATGAGGCAAGAGCCAGAATCGCGGTGAGTTCCGGGTTCTTGCTGTCGTCTGTGTCGGACAGATACCTCTCACATCGGCCCTTGGCTTCGGCGTATGCTCCATGCTCCATGAGAAGCCGAGCATGACTGGAAGTGACCCAGAGATTTGTGGGGTGTCCATCCTCCAGGTCTTCCAGAATCTGCAATGCGCGGGTCGGTTGGTTCTCACGCAACCTTGCGACTTTTTGCATGTCCGGAATCACGTCCTGACAGCAAAATTTTACTTTCTTGCCGCTACCGCATGGGCATTCGGCATAAGGATCGTACGACATCTCGGGGACCCTGATTCTCTATCGTTTCCCAACGCGGCCTCCGGGTAGCCATCTGCCATCCGGGCTCGGCGTCAGTATTTGGAACGTGCTCTGTTTGTTTCGTGCAGCGGAATGCAAACAAATCCGCATTGAGAAATCCTACCACATCGATTTCGGTTTCACAGCGACCTCGTGACCGATGGCTGTTGCAGCCGGATGACTTAAAGGAAGACAGCCGAAGCAGTGAGTGTTGCGCTTGGCATCCAGATGCCGATGGTCTTGCAACTTCGCATTCGGCAGGTGCTTGAGGCTGCAGTAAATCTGATGTATTGCTTTCGTGAGCCTGTTGTGGAGTAAGGGTGGTCAGGCGTTTGGTATTTAGCTTCGTATTGGGAAGTGCCGCAGTCAGCGCTGACTCGCATCTGCGTGAGCATCGATTTCACGCGAATTCGACGCGGAAAGCCTGCGACTCACCTGATAGATTGCAGCGAGTGGAGTTCCAGCGTTCAGAATGGTCGATTTGTGTACATGTGTGCGCGTCTTGGCTGCTTGCGCGTGTTTGATAACCGGCACAATGCCGTCTTTTCAGCGTCACGCGTTTCAAACTGAGGCTGGTTGGCTGATTCGATGATGCGGGTCAGAAGGCCACTCCGAGAGAATAGATGAGTCGTGATGCGCATCGCGTGGGACGCGTGCGCTCGAAGGAACATGGGGCCCATTGGGTCCGGAATGGGTTCGCCCAAAGCTTAGAGAAGGTTGTTATCAATGCTGATGAAAGCTTGGCTCAGCGCAGTACAGCGTCAATTGGTCCGAGGAACGCGGAATGCCGCAGGCCTCCAGGCTCGACGTCGAGAACGCAACTCAGACAACGTCTCTAGCACTGAGCAACTGGAAGAACGCGCCCTTCTGACGGCGTTGGTTATCAATTCCCAAAACTTTGACGACTTCTCCCGGCAGGATGAAGGAATCACGATCCGCAATGCGGATCTCAATGGTTTTGACTCGTTGGTGATCGAATCTGTCGCCTTCGGTGGCGTCGATACGTCTGCTATCGATATCGATCTGAGCGGTATTGATCTGAGCGCGATTGCCGTCGAGAACGTTGACGTTGCGGACTACGAAGGCCCGGGTATTAGCATTCAGCTAAGCAACATCACCGGCCTCGACACGATTGCAATTGAAGACACGCGGGTCTTCGGCGACGGCGTTGGTGCCGAGATTTCGCTAACGAACACCGACGTGGCGGGTTTGACGGTCGACGATTCAGATCTCTCCGGCCTCTCAATCATTGCCGACGCGGGTAGTGACATTGCTCACGGAGCCGTCACCGAAAACCGGCTGGCTGGCGGTGTCGGAGTCGAGGGGCTGAACCTCGACCTCAATTCAGGCAGTGCAGACGACTTTCATATCGTCGACAACAGCCGTATCAGCTCGACAACCAGTGACGCCCTGCGGGTTGATCTCAACGATTCGCCTCAGGACGGCCTGACGATTCGTGGTAACACGATTGGTGCGAGTACACCTGTTGAAATCGACTTTGTTGTCGACGGCGATACGTTCTCTCAACCGTTCCGATTGACGAACCCAGCAACCAATGGCGAGTTCATCACGCGGATTTTCATGGATATCGAGCCAGCATTCGAGCTCGAATTCGATGAAGATCCCACCACTGGAAAGCCATTCCAAGCTCTCAATAACTCTGACGTCGTTACTGGATTATCCGGGGCGACAACGACGCTGACATCGATCGATATGGCGTTCGGTGATTTCGCTCCGAACGAAGAGATTGTTTGGGAAATTGATATCGACCGAGCCGGGGGAATCGAAGCACCGATCAATGGTGCGGACCTGATTGGTACGGAGCTAACGTTTGAGTTCAGTGACGGAAAGACCATCACCGGCTTCATGATTGGCGTGCCGGGCAGTTCGGATGCTTCAC
>JBGCDN010000556.1:0-3343 GCA_045105495.1 Planctomycetaceae bacterium | reverse complement strand
CCACATCCGTCCGGTTCACAAAGTGCTCAGCCGACCGCAACCAAACCGCGCGGCCTTTGAGTTCTGTGAATACTTTCTTGCGTTGACCCAGCTTGAATCGAGTTGACTGACCGGCAGCGGGGATGATGACGGCGACTTTTGGCATGTTGTGATCCAATCGGTTCGATTCAGGCCAGACTGAGCGACTGTGTGATTTTCTCGAGCGTACTCCGGGTGCTGGCGAGTTCGAAATCGGTTCCCTGATACAGAACCAGCAGAGTGAACGCATCTGCCGTGATGGCTCGAAGGCAGACCGTGTTTACCAGCTCTAAACAAACGAACTCAACATCTCTCGCGACGGTTTCTTCGCTGCCGCAGATCGACACTGGAGCATCGTCGGCGTCAGGCGTGTAGATATCGACCTCGTCGTATTCTTCTTCATAGGCAGACAAGGCGGCATCAAGAACCGATTCGATGGAGGGTCTTCCATCAAACAGACTAACGCTCCAGAACGATGTCTCCGGACTGTTCACGGTGACGGTTCTACCATCTTCTGTTTGACCAGAGTCGACTTCCCAGCCTTCTGGATACTCAAAGCGAATGCCGTATTGTTCGAATTCGTTCATGAGGCCTGTTCACTGCCTATAACCGACTGACTTGGGGATTGTCGTCTGGGTCTTATAATCTCGATCGCTGATGCGTTTGCTGTTTCACAGTCGTGCATCAGAGTCACGCTTACAAGACAACTTGTCATCGTCCTGAATCCTGATCAGCCATGCCAGCGTCTCGAATCAAATCGTGGCTGAACCCGCAAACACTGCTGCGGAATATCCTCGGGATCAACGACTCAGCCCACGCCATCGCACTAGGTACGGCTATTGGCACCGGTATCGGAATGTCTCCGACGGTCGGCATTCAGATGATCATTGTGATGTTAGTTGCAATGATCACCCGGCCCTTTTTTCACTTCAACCGCATGGCTGGCGTGTTGGCCGTATACATTTCGAACCCGGTCACTGCGGTGCCGATTTACTACTTCCTCTACTGGGTCGGTACGTTCTTCGTCGAAGGCAAAGTTGCCCGTGAAGACTTCGAAAAGATTCTGGAGTACGACAGCTTCGAAGGATGGTGGAACGCAATTACAGGCCTGTTTGTGGACATTGGCACGCCGCTTCTCATTGGAACGGCCATCGTGGCCCCCATCTCCGGCTTAATCGCCTACCCGGTCATGCGCGTGCTGCTGTATTGGTTTCGAGGTAAGCATCAGACTGAGCCTACCGATGAGTCGGGCTCGGAAGAGCCGACAAACGAGGCCGAACCCAACCAACAGTAGCGTTGGGCGTCAGCTGAAGGGAGCCTCTGCTCGAACAGCTGCCGCACTGGGGCAAAGCGCATGCAAAAAGCCCGATCGGGAATGATCGGGCTTTTGGTGATCTGCTTGCTGCGTTCAGCTTACATGCCCGGAACGGTAATTCCGGTAATTTTCACAGCAGTATATTTTTGGCGGTGGCCTGTGTGGCGACGTGAGTTCTTACGTCGTCGGATCTTTTGGATCTCAAGCTTTGGCCCCTTCTCTTCAGCAATAACAACCTCAGCAGAGACTGTTGCGCCTTCGATCGCTGGTTGACCAATCGCACTGTTGTCTTCAGTGCCAGCGGCCAAAACACGTTCGAACGTGACAGAATCGCCTGCCTTCAAATCCGATCGATAATCGATGGATAGAAGTTGGCCTTCTTCAACCTTGTGTTGGCGACTGCCATTTTCAATGACTGCGAACATCACTTGCCTCTTCGCTGAAAGTCCGGCTGAGCCGGTATCGTGCAGTTTTGGGGAATCGGGGAGTGTACAGAGACCCCGACGCTA
Source organism: Planctomycetaceae bacterium (assembly GCA_045105495.1). Taxonomy (GTDB): domain Bacteria; phylum Planctomycetota; class Planctomycetia; order Planctomycetales; family Planctomycetaceae; genus CAYNWT01. The sequence goes on along the minus strand of JBGCDN010000556.1, from coordinate 1,501 downwards.
TTTCGACCCTGAAGTCGCTGGAATTTTCACCACTCGGCTGTTGTCGTCCTCGCACCGCACTTCCAAGTGCTCTGGACAAACGTCAGCTCTTGCATGGATCCGGACCTGAACGCCCCGATCGTCTTCCAGCTGGGTAATTTCCTTACGTTTCTTGTTGTTCAGGTGATTCGCGACTCGTTCGTGTACTTCGATAACAATGTCGTGAACATCCTTCACACTGGCCGCGGTCATCGTCAGCCGCATCACCTCAATCGAGAGGCTTTCGGCTGTCTTGACCTGGCCCGCTCCGTCGCAGCATGGACAATCCTCGTAAATGCTCCGGCGCAGAGATGGTCGGATTCGCTGCCGAGTCATCTCAATCAGCCCAAACGGGCTGATCCGTAGAACCTTGGTTCGGGCTCGATCTCGTTCGACGGCTTTACGAAGCGTTCGTTCGACACCGCGACGGTGCTTGTCTTCTCGCATATCGATGAAGTCGTTGACAATCACGCCGCCAAGGTCCCGGAGACGAATTTGCCTTGAGATCTCTTCGGCTGCTCGCAGGTTCACCTGATACGCAGTTTTGTCAGCATCATCATCGACTCTAAAACTGCCACTGTTTACATCGATTGCAACAAGTGCCTCAGTTTGATCGATGACGATCGAGCCACCGCCTCGCAATGGAACTGTTCTGTCCTGAATCCGAACGATTTCGTCTTCAATCTTGTACTTGTTGAACAGCGGTTCTTCGCCCTGATATCGCTCAATCCGATCGACATGATTTGGCATGACAATCTTCATGAACTCACGAGCGCGATCGTAGGCGTTGTCTTCGTCGATAATGATCTTGTCGACTTGCCCCGTGTAGATATCACGCAGCGTCCGCGTGACCATGTCGCTCTCTTCATAGATGTCGACAGGGCCCTTCATGTTTTTGATGCGGTCGGCAATCGTCTTCCAAAGCCGCAGAAGGTAATTGAGGTCCCCCTGCAGATCTTCGGGAGATCGGTCCATACCGGCGGTGCGGATAATAAACCCAAGCCCCTCAGGCGGATTCAGCTTCGTCATGATTCGCCGAAGCTTACGTCGAGCTCCGTCGTCACTGATCTTCCTACTAACGCCAACACGCTGCAGGCCAGGCATCAGAACGATGTAGCGACCGGGGATGCTGATGTAGGTCGAGAGTGTCGGGCCCTTGGTACCAATCCCTTCCTTGATTACCTGAACCAGTACTTCGCTGCCGCGCTGGAAGATGTCTTGAATTGGTGGCTTGTTGCGAACACTTCGTTCGTTGAACCGTTTCTTGCGGCGGGGGCGACCTTTGCCGTTTCCATTTCCGCTGTCTGCATCGTCGTCTTCATCCTCTTCAGGCTGAGGACCATTGGGCATCAGGTGCTTGTAGTACTGATACTCAACGTCGCTGACGTGCAGGAACCCGTTTCTACCAACTCCAAAGTCGACGAACGCAGCCTGAATACTGGGTTCGATGTTGACCACGCGGCCTTTGTAGATGTTGCCTACG
>JBGCDN010000555.1:0-3658 GCA_045105495.1 Planctomycetaceae bacterium | reverse complement strand
CGTGGCTTAGCGGAAGGCTTCGTAGGCATTGGTAACCCCTGGATTTCACTATCGAAGCGTTCGGCGTTTCGCCTGGATGCTGAATCGGACGGCAAGTACCACTTGCAGCCTGTAGATGTTTGGCAGTATGTCTTTGTCGAATGTTGCTGTGAGAGTTTGCCAAAATTGCCCAGTGATTAATTGGTTTGCAGCCGTATTGTCTTCCCGCGATTGTGCAATTGGTACAACCGGACACTAGTGTTTATGTGGGCGTTACCTGCGGCTTACCATTAGGTTTGTGCAACCGATGCCTACAATGCGATGGAACCCTATGTTGCGAAGATTATCCACGACTCGGAGGGGCTGTGAATAAACCAGATTGGGTGGCTGGGGCTGGACTGAGCCAGCGAAGGAAGCCCCGAAATTACCTGGGTTTCGCTCGTTCCTCGCTCCAGCCCCGGCCACCCAATGTCATGCCCTCCAATTTATTCACAGCCTTGGAGAGTCGTGCTAAATTCTTCAACGCAGTGTTAGAGAAAGGGTGTCTCAAACGCTTCTGACAGCGGTGATTGATGAGCTTGTTGGCTACGTTTGGCGGGTAGGCCTGCAAGCCAAGCAAGGCGCAGTTGCCAGTAGGATGAACTTAGCAATTCGCTAATTCGGCGGAGACCTGTTCTGGTTCAAGCGGCAATACAAGCGAGAAGGTTGCTCCTCGGTTTAGTCCGTCGCTACGAAGTTCGATCTCACCGCCGATACTTCGTGCTGCTCGAACGCACGAATGCAGTCCGAACCCATGTCCGTCTTCTTTGGTGGTAAACCCAAAGGTTTTGATCTTGCCAAGGTCCTCAGGAGCGATGCCGACACCGTTGTCGACCACAGCAAATTCGATTGATGTCCCCACGACGCGAGTTGCAACCGTTACCAGCGGCAATCGATCTTCCACCTCACGAACCGCATCGTGCGCGTTAGCGATAAGATTTGTGAGTATCTGTAGAACCTTGTGTCTGTCGGTAACAACTTCCGGACAGTCGTGATAATCGCGGGTTAGCTGGATACCGTACCCGGCGTGGCGGCCATTGTTCAGGTTGACGGCCTGATCCATAAGATCAGCGGCTGATTCCAGGTGCAGAGTTGGGTTTGCTTTGGCTTGTTCCTGCTGTGAGCGAATGATCTCGCGAATGTGCTGAGCACAGCCGAGCAATCGTTCGTTTTCTGCAGAGATTGAAGCATCTTGTTCGACCAGCGCCTTGGTTGCGACTTTGAGATACTCGATGCAGTGTCTGCCTCGCGGGTCCTCATCGAGAAACTCGGCGATGTTCTCTCGGTTCTTTTCAAGGATGTCGATGGCTTTGGCGAGTTGGGAAGCCGGACTGGTTTTCAGTGATCGACTGATTGCTCCTGACGACGTAGCGACGCTGTTGAGCGCATTTCCGACGTTGTGTAGTACCCCAGTTGCGACCTCAGCCACTGCAGCCTTCTTAGAAGAGTTAATTAGCTGCTTGTTTATTTCAGCGACCTCTTGTTCCGCCTTGATGCGTTCTGTTTCATCTCGCAGAACAACGATAAAGCTGTTCGCACCTTCATCAGAGACAATCCGAGATACTGCAGCGTTAGCAGGAAATGTTGAAGAATCATCTCGCTGGCAAGTGACTGCTGTTCTGGAGGTGTTCGCAGGCCCAGTGACTAGCTTTCCGATAGTCGCGTCCGCCAACAGACGATTGAACTGCGTGCCAATCAGTGCCTTCTTGAGGCCAAACATGTACCTGGCTGCGGCGTTGGCCCGTGTGATGGTTCCCGCCTGTGAGACGGAAATAATCGCCTCAGATGCATTGTCCAGGATAAGTCTTGTGTGAAGCTCAGTGCGTCGCAGGTCTGAAGTGATATCCTTCGCGATGGCTCTCGCGATCTCTCGCTGTCTTCCCAGCATATAGATGAGTGTGAAGAGCAGCAGGTCGAAGATAATCCCGATACACAACACCATGGAGGCAGTGGTCGCGTCCTTGCCAGAAAACTCCTGTTTTGGCCAGATGCTAAGAGCCCAGTCACGGCCACCAACGCGAAGTTGTTTGTTCTCTTTCTTCAGGCCAACATGCATTTCGGCAGCAGCCGGTTCGGAACGGAAGAGAATGCGTTCTTCTGCACCATCAGTGTCGCTTAGCTGAAATGCGACATCTGACAATTGACCAGCGGTTATCGATTCAAGAAGCTTGCGGCAGGAGAGCGTTCCAAAAATCCAGCCGTTAGCAGCGGCCTTCCTTTCGGCCGTAGTCTCGAGTGGTGCATCCTTCTTATACATTGGCAGGAAGCAGCAAATGCTTGCTTCGTCCTCTGTTTCGATGAAAGTCGGGCCGGCTATCGATGGCCTTCCCGTGATGATTGCCTCTTCCATAGCTGGTTGAAGGCTACTTACCGAATACAAATCGAAGCCGAACTTCAGTTCATGACGCCAGCGGAACGGTTCCACCCGAACGATAGGGCCGTATGTATCTCGATTGCCTGCCGGTTGGATATCGTATGTATTCGATGATGATGCACGGGCGTCTTTGACGTGCGTTGACCTGGTGTCGTTCGGCACGAGCTTGACGACTCCGATCGTCTGGATAGCCGGATAGAATCGTCTTAGCTCAGCATGGTCCGCATAGTCGTGCCATTCACTTTGCGAGACTTCGTCACTGGCAGCATGCAATGCAACCGCGTTCCGAAAGATGTCCTCGTATGTGTGGAATCGGTCTTCTATACGCTGTTGTAGCTCCGCGGTACGCGTGCTGAATCGGACAACATTCTGGCTTGCGATGTGTTGCTTCGTGGCGTGCGATGCCCATAGTGTTAGCCCCAGCGAAAGAAGCAGCACGCCAGACGCAATGCGTAGGCTGTGCGATTTCTTGGTGGGCGCAGAAACGACGTTGTTTTCTCTAACCGGGGTCTGAGTTTTCGTTGGAACTTGCATAGTTAATTTACTCCCGTCGTCGTCTTGGTTGACATAGGGAGTCTTAGAGAGAATGTCGCCCCTTGCCCTAGTCCATCACTCTTGGCAGTAAGCGAGCCGCCTAGATCTATCGCTGTATTTGCCCCAGCATGAAGGCTCCGGCCACCATTTGAGCCGGATGAGAATCCCGGTTGGAATATTCTCTCAAGGTGATCCGGAGAAATTCCCGCTCCGTTGTCCTCGATATCAATCCGTACAACGTCAGCTTCGTTCCTTGCAGACACAATGATCCTGCGCTCATCTTTCGGTAGTTGTTTGACCGCTGCGATCGCGTTGGACAGTAGGCTGCCCACAACCGCCGTCGCTTGGTACTGATCTCCAAGGATGCCCACCGAGGTGCTGAAGTCGCGAACAATCGCGACGTGGGCTGAAGTAATCTCAGCTTCAGTTCGCCGAATGGCTAGTTCGATTGCTGCTACTGCGTCGAAGTCTTCGAGTAGATACGTGCCAGCAACATTGGTTTCCTGGGCTGTTACGATGTCTTTGATATGCTGAACGCTTTCTGCGAGCGCTTCGACTTCGTCAAGTTCATGATCTCGTTCGCTAACCAACTTGTCGGCGAGTTGTTGGATGAACTGAGGGAAGTGTTTGCCCTGACTGTCACACGTCAGGAACATCGCGAGGTCGTCTTGTTCGCCGATCACCTTTGCTGCGTTGGTAAGCTGACTTACGTGGCTGCATGAAAGATGTTCG
>JBGCDN010000554.1:0-2778 GCA_045105495.1 Planctomycetaceae bacterium | reverse complement strand
CACCGTCCAACAAATCGTTCGTATGACAATTCGCGCAGTGCAATCGATCCAGAAGGACAAGGCCTTCCAGATGAGGTTCCAACTGTCTCTTCGGAGATGCTGGAATTGGTTCAGCCACGGTCGCGGTATCACGAAGCTCAACCATGTACCGAATGACATCCAGAAACTGCTGGCGGTTCGAAAGCTTGTCCGCCAAACCGTCCGGCATCAGCGAAACTTTGTTCGCCACAATCTCTTCGACTTGAGCCTTGGCCAAGACGACACGCTTTCGACCTTCTGTTGTCTCGCGAAGCACCACTCGATCGTTCTCGTCTGAGAGCAATCTCCCGGTGTAACTCTTGCCAGATTCCATCAGCACCGTAGTCGTCGTGTAGCCCTCGTCGATGGCCTTTGACGGAAACAGAATCGACTCCACGAAATGAACGCCGGTCCGTTGCTTTTTCATCTGAGTCAAGTCGGGACCCAACTGGTCGCGTCCTCCCGCCACATGACAGGTCGTGCAAGCGAGTTCCGGGTTAGCAAACAGGATCGCACCGCGGACGGCGTCGCCATCTTTCAATGCGTCGGCAGCCAGCTTGTCAGCGGGCTCGGACTTCAACCGATTCGCAAGCTGTGCCGAAGCAAAGTGTGTGGAGAGGAGAACAATTGCGGAGGTCGTGAGAATTCTGTTCAACATCAACACAGCTTACCGCTTTCTCCCGTAGATTTAAGCTGCACAGGAGAACCGGGCAAAATTGCTGGTTCTTATCCAAAGCACACTTTTGTCCCAGAAGTTGGCCCATCTCGTTGTTTGACCATCAAGACGTCTATACCTTGGCGTCCTTAAACAGTTTCAGCAGCGTGTGGAGTTCGAACCATGTCGGACCTTGGAGTGTCGGCACCAACTGTCGGCGTCGTGATGGGAAGCCAGTCCGACTGGCCCACCATGGAAGCAGCATCTTTGATTCTGGACGACTTCAACATCGCCCACGAAACACGCATCGTTTCTGCACATCGAACGCCAACATGGCTCACAGAGTACGCCGAGACTGCGGAAGAACGCGGGCTGAAGGCCATCATTGCCGGCGCTGGCGGAGCGGCTCACTTGCCGGGCATGCTTTCGTCTCACTGCCAGCTGCCAGTCTTCGGTGTTCCGATTCAAAGCCGAGCTCTCCAGGGTTTGGATTCGCTGTTGTCCATTGTTCAGATGCCCGGCGGTGTTCCCGTCGCGACATTTAGCATTGGTCCTTCCGGAGCCAAGAACGCCGCGCTACAGGTCGTCAGAATGTTTGCCACGACAGACGAATCGGTTCGAACCCAACTAACGGCCTTCAACAAAGCTCAGTCGGAAAGTGTGCTCGCCAACGTCGATCCTCGGGAGCCAAAGCAATCATGATTGAACCCGGAGGAACAATCGGAATGCTGGGCAGTGGCCAACTTGGTCGCATGTTCGTACACGCCGCACAGCAGATGGGCTATCGCGTTCACGTCTTCTCGCCGGACGCCGACAGTCCTGCCGGACAAGCGGCAAACAAAGAAATCGCCGCTGCCTACGACGACTTCGATGCACTTCGCGAATTTGCTGAAAGCGTTGATGTCGTCACGTTGGAGTTCGAAAACATTCCAACCGACACCGTTGATGCCGTGTCTGAAATTGTTTCGGTTCATCCCGGCCGCAACGTGCTAAGCGTCGCCCAAAATCGAATCCGCGAGAAGTCCACCATTCGATCGTTCGGCCTTCCCGTACCAGATTTCGCTGTCGTTGAATCTGCAAATGACATCGTCGCGTTCCTTGCCAACCACGAACAACATGGTGGAGTCCTGAAGTCGGCTGAATCCGGATACGACGGCAAAGGCCAGGCCCGCGTCGAAACTGCCGACTCAGCAGAAGCCGCACTCAGCTCCATTGGACATGCTGCGGCCATTATCGAAGAGTTCGTGCCGTATCAATTCGAGACGTCCGTCATCTCAGCGAGATCGCCGCGTGGTGAAGTGCGGTCCTATGCTCCGATTGTGAATATGCATCACAACCATATTCTCGACGTCTCGGTCGCCCCGTCGTCACTGATCTCCGCATCGCTCGCTGCTGAACTTATCGAGATTGCAGAGAACCTGATGTCGGCTCTTGAAGTCATCGGCGTTCTCTGTGTCGAATTCTTCTACGCCGAAGACGGACGAATTCTGATTAACGAGATCGCGCCGCGGCCGCACAATTCAGGCCACCTCACGATTGAAGCCTGTGTAACGTCGCAGTTCCAACAGCAAGTCCGTTCTGTCTGCGATCTACCATTGGGTTCGACGGAGATTGTTCGCCCTGCAGCGATGGTCAACCTGCTGGGCCAACACCTTGCTCCATCGAAACCAAATTTCGAATCATTGTTCACTCGTCCGCAAACGAACCTCCACCTCTACGGCAAATCAGAACCGCGTGACGGTCGCAAAATGGGGCACATCACCGTGACTGCTGACAGTGCCGAAACCGCCGAATCTGAAGTCCGAGCAACACGCGAAGAACTCGGGAAGTAGCCCGTTTAGACAAGCGTATTGGTCCTCGATCAGGGCCTGAGTCGGCTACATTTCAGGCTAGCAGGTCCATATTTGCGGGCTTCCCAGCCCCAAGCAAAAGCGAGCCCAGATACGTCGAGATAGCCGCACTACTTGCGAGTCAGAACAACCTGATGCGGCCCTGAAGTCTGGCCGTCGAACACCACATCTACCTGCAGCTTGATCTTCCCAGCCGGAAGATCGAACTTAACTTTGTGTCCGCGTTTCTGATTCGCGGGAATCTCGGTTCGAATC
>JBGCDN010000553.1:0-3311 GCA_045105495.1 Planctomycetaceae bacterium | reverse complement strand
ATGATCCTGGGCGAACCTGATCCAGAGGCCGGCAAAGCGGAGAAGATGTCCAAGTCACGCGGCAACGTCATTAACCCCGACGATGTCGTCAAAGACTACGGCGCGGACGCTCTGCGGTTGTACGAGATGTTCATGGGCCCGCTGGAACAGGTGAAGCCATGGCAGATGGCGGGCGTCGAAGGCGTCTACCGCTTCCTGGGCCGAGCCTGGCGAATGGTCACCGACGAACGCGCGGAAGATCCGACGTTAAACGAAGCAGTCCTGGACGCCGACCCAACCGACGACCAGTTGAAGGTTCTGCACAAGACCATCAAGGCCGTCACCAACGACATCGAAAAGCTAAGCTTCAACACAGCCATCAGCCGCATGATGGAGTTCGTGAATGCGATTGGCCAAAACGAAGTTCGTCCACGCAGTGTGATCGAACCGTTCGTGCTGATGTTAAGTCCGTTCGCTCCACACATCGCGGAAGAGATGTGGGAAGTCCTGGGCCACGACAAAACGCTGGCCTACGAGTCATGGCCAACCCACGATGAGAAATACCTTGTCGAAGACGAGATCGAGATCCCGGTTCAGGTGAACGGCAAACTGAAAGCGAAGATCAAGGTCCCCGCCAAAGCCGACAAAGACACCATCCAAACCGCCGCCGAATCCGACGACACGATCAAAGGTCAACTTGAGGGCAAGAACGTGGTGAAGGTCATCGTTGTGCCGGGCCGGATGGTCAACTTTGTCGTGAAGGGTTAGTTCGCTGTGCTTAGAAGTTCACCGTCGTTTGCAGGTAATACTGCCGAGCATCGTCGCGGCGGAAGGCGCTGTTGCTGACTCCGTCGCCGTACATGAAGTACAGGTAGCCCAGTTGGACGTTCACGTTCTTAGACAACGCCATTGTGCCGACAATGTCGATTTCGCTACCGATGTCGTCGTTCGCCAATGCAAACGGAGCTCCGACAATGTTGTAGAGGTTGTCGTTTGACTGAGCGAGCCGGAAGTTGTGCCATGCGGTAACCAGGGTCAGCTTTTCATGTGGCTTCATGGTGACTGAGAACCCTGCATCAATCAGGTTTTCTCCAGAGAAGTTGTCAATCAAACCCCAGTACAAGTGAGCCAGTGGGTACAGTGTGTAGACGGTGTTGATCTCGCCATCTGTTGGATCGTCGTCGCCACTGCCGTAGTAGAAGATGCCGTTAATCTTGGGAGCCCACGGCAGGTCGTTGAACTGATAGCCTCCGACAAACGACAGGAAGTAGGCACTCACGTCCTGATTGGCAAACGCACCGAAGTCGTCTTCTCCAATCTGGTAGGCACCTTCCATATCCCAGTTCCAAGTGCCGACGGTTTTCTCGCCGTTTTTAATTGCTTCGGTTCCAGCCAGTCGAAGGCCAAACGTGTCGCGGGTTCCATCCATGCGGGCAGCGTTATCGTTTTGTTCGTCTGAGTGCAGCCAGTACAGATCAAGTGATCGGTTTTCGGCTCCGCTTCGAGTGGCGTAGATGCCGGAGATTGTTCTGTCTTCGTCTGGTTTGTCGAAGGTACTGACTCCAAAGTCACTGCCGCCTGCTGCCGCGTTGACACTCTTCATGTGGAATCCGTCAATCGACCACGGCCCGTCTTGATACATCAACTTGTGGCCTTCGAAGTTTCGAAATGTGTTCGCCCACGCCAGGGGAGATAGCAGTCGCTGCGATCCGTACTTGAGGAACTGTCGACCGTAGCGGTACTTGAGGAAACCCTTCTCACCGACTTCAAACAGTTTGACATCAGCGTAGGCCTGCAGCAGGTCCCAGCGGTTGCGGTCGATGCCAACGGGAAACAGTGGCGAGTCGTATCCGAACGCGTTCGCATCGATGCCTTCCACGCGAGCACCAAAGATGCCGTCGTAGTCGACTTCGATGTGCGGGTTCAATCGCCAAAGCGAGTATGCGCTTTGGGCCGGGCCGGGCGGACGGAACCGGTTACTTTCATTCATGTAGCGGTGGCGAAGCTGACCACCAATCGAGTAAGTCAGTGGTCCCGCTTTTTGCTTTTTAAGACTCGGGAAGATTGGCTTGTCGCCAAAGATGCGATCGATTTTGCAATCGTTTCCTGGCTGAGCATTCGCCTGACACTTCTCGCAATTGCAAGGTGTGGAAACGGAGGGTGCCGGAGCAGCCCATGGGGTATTGGCCGACGTGGCTGGAGGCACAGCTGGGGGTGGCATGTACCCAGTTGTCGGCACCGAGTGCTGAGCCAAAGTGTGTGCTGCCAGACAGGTTGAAACAATGAGAGTTAACAGCAGCTTGCTTTTCATCGATTGGAATCCGTTCCGAAGATGATGGCCCAGGTGTGGTCGGCGAGATTGAGCCAAGCAGAATAGGTAGATCTATTCAGCCTCTCCTATTAGGTCCGGTTCGGCTGATGAAGGGGGCTTGTGAGATAGGTTTCGTTCCAAAGTTCGTCGGCATGCCTACTACAGGTGGCACTGCCCAAACAGCTTTCTGAGGTTCGCTATTTTGACTAGATGTGTGTGCGGCTGTGGCACAGTGCTTGCGTAGAAATACGAGGCCCTCCAGCCCATGAACAGACACCGCTTCATGCTCTCGCGTTGTGGTCAGGCGCCTGCTGAATCAGCAACTTCTGCTGGCACGTGATGACTTTGGCTGGCCGCGTTTCCAGAAACGACAGGCACTGCCTGCGATGGCACTGGATTTGCATACACGACCGTCCTTAGCTGGACCGATTCGAGAATTCTCCGCACGACCCGCACAATCAGGCGGCGTCAGGTCCACGTCGTTCCGTGCAATCATCGCAGTCGAGAACCAAACGCTGCGTTTGTCCTCGCAAATTGTGTCGGTTCGCAACTGTCATCCATCGCGTTCGATTACGGACCACCGGGTACTACGTCCGGGAACCTCTTTGGAGACCGTGGTGATGGGTGTTGTTGAACTCTTCAATCAAATTGCAGACAACAATTTCGGCTTCTTCCAGCAGGTCCATGTTGTCTCCGACGTGATGACAGCAGAGCCTCAGACCGTATCTCTGGATGACACATTCGCAGACACCGCCGACTTGATGCGACGTGGTCGATTCCATCATGCGCCGGTGCTTGATCCGGATAGCCAGGCAATTGTTGGAGTGATTTCGGATCGAGACCTATTGCGGCATCAACCACGATCATTGGGAACCGCTGCTGAGCGCGATGACGATTCGAGGGTTCTTCAGGTCAATGCATCTCGGCTAATGAGTCGAGCCCCGATTTGGTGTCGTCAGGAGGCGTCATTGACGGATGCGATGACATTGATGCTGGAAAACCATGTTGACAGCATTCTTGT
>JBGCDN010000552.1:0-5330 GCA_045105495.1 Planctomycetaceae bacterium | reverse complement strand
TTGCGGCTTCGCCCATGTTTTTTCCAGACAGCCACAGCAGGCTCCAAACGACCATCACAGCCAGCGGCGTCACGTATCGCGAGAATTGTGAACGGTCATGGACTATCGAGGCCACACCAGCAACTGTGAGAACAAGCAACGGGCTGCCGAGCGTCAGAGTCAACTCGAGCGGGTTTGCAAGAATCCATTTCGTGTAGGTGCGATCAAACTGCTGATAGAAGCCAGCGTGGTTCTGGTAATTCAGAATCCATGTGTTCCAAAGTTTGATGTCCGACCACAGATAGAATGCGATCGTGGTGACAGCGAAGGCGGCGATCACGCCAAGGATACTCTTGAGTGCCTGCGTTGGACCCGGGAAGTCGGTTCTCAATCGGAGACCCGCATGAACGGTGGCAATGACGGCGATTGGAAGCATGGCCAGCGACAGCATCATGCCCAGCCAGAACGCAAGCCCCGCCATGGCTGCTCGGAATATGGAACCCTTCTCCCACGATGAGAGAATCAGCCAGAGAAAAAGCGATCCAACGAACGGGTAGATCGCATCTGATTTCGGTAGGAAGACCGACAATCCGGGCACAAGTGGCCAGAGCGATGCCAACAGCAAACTGACTTCTGAGTTCAGTTCTCTACGAAGCAGGCCGTACAACGGAAGGATTGTCAGGGCCGCGATTACATGCGTGAGCAATATAGATAGCCAAAGCGCGGCGCGGTCTGGTGTGGTGAGTTTTTGTTTGGGGACAAGTTCTGCGAATGCTTCCGCAACGGACTTTGGTTGCAATTCGAGAATTGCGTTTGCGACGGAAGGGTTCTCGCGGCAGAGCCTAAGCAGGGCGTAGTTCGCCATGACCAGTCCCGGCGGATGCGTGCCTTTATGCAGCACCTCTCCCTTGCGCATCTCTTCTTCGAATCCAGAAAGGAACGTTTCCAAATCCGGCAAGCTTGCCGCATCGACGAAGTATCCCGACGCACCCCAGTCGTACAGAACCCAGTTTGGCTTGATCTGACGATGGGGCGACGGAGCACAGCTTTGAATAGACCAGAGAACGAAGAACCCCATGACTGCCACGAGGGGAACGATTAACCACGAACGTCGTGGTTCAAGATAAAGCTGTTGGCTGAGGAGGCGGACCGCGAAGAGATATCCGCAGCACACCGTAAGCGCAACGACGATAGGGACGGCGACGTCGGCGATTGCGAAGATGCTTTGACGGGCCCAAACCCATTCGCCTGGGACACCAATTTCTACTCGTCCTGTTGCAAACAACATGAGCCAAACTACGGCGACGACTGCTGATGACACGACAGCAAGAACCATGAACCGTGATCGTGGATCTTCGGTTCGCGTCGAAGGGTTTTCGTCGTCAGGAGTGATCACGCAGACGATCTCTGGCTATGTGCAAGCATTGTGGGTGATGTCGAGATCACGAGTTTATCGAGTTCCGCAGTGTGGTACTTAGTACTGTTTGCCGGAAAACGTGTTTGATGGATCTGATTCAACAGTGTCTGTCGGCTATTCGGTTTTTCGAATGCAAACCAGTTGTTCCTGGCGGCCAGAGCCTTTTCCGACACCGACCCGCATGACAATGTCGCCACCTGCGATGGCCATGCTTGAGTAACTGTCGTTTCCCAGTTCGTTGCGAGCGATCTGCTGATAACTGGTTCCATTCGCTTTGAATACGAAAGTCTCACCGGACAAGTTCGGAACAAAAATGTTCTCGCCACACAACACCGGCGAGGCGCTGAAGCCGCCGCTGAGGCGTTTCTTCCATTGTTCTTTGCCGTCGGCTGCGGCCCAGCAGTAGGCGATGCCTTTGTCGGTTACACCAAACACGTTGCCGCCTGTGACCAGCAAAGAAGGTTCGTACAGCTTTCGATTGTTCTCCCAAATGATGCTGCCGTCTTCGCCATTGATCGCGACCGTCTGCGCGATGGGGTAACCGCCACTGGCGAAGAACGACTTGCCATCTGTTACAGGTGTGCCGCAGGTTGCTTCCGTTGTGGCCGGCGTTGACCAGTAAGTCTCACCGGTCGCGGGATTGAAACTAACGACCACATCGGTTCCGCAAATGACCAACTGATCTCTTCCGCCGACCTTCGCGAGAAGTGGAGTAGAAAACGAAGTCACGCTTGTCCGCTGCTTTCGCCAGACGACGTCGCCCGACTGGCGATCCATGGCTGTAATGAAACCGCTGCCCCAGTTGTCTGCCGCGATCAGTAGCAGTGACTTGTAGAGAATCGGCGAGGCTGCATAACCGAACCGTGAATAGTACGTACCGGCTTCCTTCTGCCAGACAATCTCGCCCGCCATGTCCAAGGCGGTCGCGTAGATTTTCTCGTCGTTCAGGAATGTGACGTATAGGTTGGAACCATCGCTGGCGACAGTGCCGTTGGCATGAGTGCTTTTGGGATGCATCTCTTTCGTTGCGGGGAACTTGCCTTTGTGAATCTGCGTTCTCCACTTCTCTTCACCTGTCTTTCGATCGAAGGCCAGAACCAGCTGTTCCTCAGATTCCTCGAGTGCGGTTGCGAGGACAACCAGACCGCCGATGAGAATTGGCGACGCATGCCCGCGTCCTGGTACGTCGCTTCTCCATGCGATGTTTTCTTGATCCGACCAGGTTGTTGGCACTGCCTGTCTTGCCGCGACACCGCTGATGTTCGCGCCACGCCACTGCGGCCAATCGGTTTCAGCGAATTTGAGGTCGGCGACGTTTGCAATCCCCGTGGCGTCGGTAGTGTTGACCTCAACAACTGGCTTCGCGTTCAACGGCGGTGTTGGACGTCGCGAGAAGATGGTCAATGCGGCCAGAACGACGACCGCAATCGCAAGGAGTGGAAGAAGAGTCTTAAGCCGCATAGTGTATTCGCTGATCAGTGAAGGTTCCGCGGATCGAATGCATGGTCGATCGAGGCCGTTTCATAGCGAGTTGTTGAGTTGCGGGGAATGCCTTCTCAGCTGCTCTCCTGCTGGAAAGAACCGCTGAGGTTTCCAGTATTCAGGTTCTGCATTCCTGAGGCTACGGACGTAGTGCGTTCGCTCGCTGTGTTTCAATGAGCGCGGCAGCCATTGTCTTGAGATAGGTGGCGGTCTGTGGGCGATGCTTTAGGGCTGCCGTTGCGTAGCGAACGGCCTCTCTTCCAGAACGAAAAGACAGATCCGGACATGTCGCAAGGAAGTACGCTAGTTCGTTTTGAGCACCGGCTCGGAAGGCATTCCAACCTTTCTCACCGGAGTACGATTCGGCCAGCTCCAGTGCGGAGACGTAGCAGGCTTTTGCGGCGGACCAGTTTTCCAGTTGCTCGTAGCATCTTGCCTGGAAGATATGGCACCGCCAGCCAGTAGTCGTTCGATCGAGTGCGTGTTGCCAGTGCCCGACAGCACCAAGCCAGTTTTCGTTTGCCTCACATTCGCGAGCCGTATTGCGGTGCCAGGTAGCAAGCGTTTCTTGTTGGACATCGGCAGGAACCGTTGTTTTAGAAGACGTGCCGTCCCAGGAGTACAGTACCGATCTGGTTGTTGCGATCAGTCGATTGCTCGCAGCGTCGAATTTTGCTCGGTAGACCGGGCCAGGGTAGGTCGCCGTTTTTAGCGAAAGCAGTTCGGTGCCGTTCATTGATTCGAGAATACGAATGAACCCATCCGCACCGGTCGTCACAAGACGCGTTCCGTCTGGATGGAACGCAACCGAGAACGCTGCGCCGGCGTGTATTGTGTTCTCCCAAATCTTCACAGCACCGTTTTCAGTCAGTTGCCACGAACCGATGGTTCCGTCTTCAGAGGCTACGCAGATATGGGTTCCGTCCGGATTCACATCGAGGCATTTTACGGAACCCATACGCTTTAGCAGCAACTGACTGCCGCCCGTCGCAAGGTTCACGCCGAAGACTTCACCGAAATCTGTGCTGACAAACAACCGGCCTTCGCAAACAACTGTGTGAGTGGCTTTCACGATCTCGGTTAGATGGCCGTTCAACAGTTCTCCCGACTCCGTTTCATGAACGGAAACGACACCAGCCTCATCGATCGCAACCACGTGCTGACCAATATCACCGTCCAGAAAATGAACCCCCACAATCGGCTTCTCGTGTATCTCTATCTTCAGCAGCGTTTTCGATTGTTGCGCCTTCCACACACGCACTGTTGTGTCATCGCTTCCCGTGACCAACAGGTCGCCTGATTCGTCGTAGGCATTACAGGTCACTGCGTCCGTGTGTCCCATGAAGACCCGACTCCGTCGCGATCGGTCCAGATCCATCACTTCCACTGCGTTTGAGTAACTACGTCCGAATGGATTCTCATCTGCGGCGACAGCCGCGAATCCGCTTACTGGTTGAATCGAGAAGTCTGTAGCGTAGGCACCATCTCGGCGCCCGAGGGCTCCTCGTGACTCATCGACGCGCTTCCGTACACGGATAATTCTCTCTAAGCCGACGGTCAAAAGAGTATCTGAGTGTGGTCCAAAGGCGACGGCTTGAGTGTATTGGTGAACCGGGTATGCATTGTATTCGTGCAAGTCGTATGGACTAAGAAGCCGAACCGGCGATGTGCCCGTCCAGACCGCGATGCACTGACCATCAGGACTGAACCGGAACCCGGTTCGCGCCCCTGATCGATCGAAACGAGTGTCGGAAACTTCGTAACCATCTTCACCGCGTTTCCACGTTCGAAGAAACCCCTGACCCTTACCGGTGTAGCCAGATGCCACGATCAGCTCGCCGTTGGGACTGAACTCCACGAACCGAGTGTCGCTGGGCGTCTCCAGCGCCTGCATCTGCTGTGCTGTCTTCGAATCGAAAATCAGAACGCCACCTTTGCGAGTCGCTGCCGCGATACAGTCTCCGTCAGAACGAAAACTTATTGCGTAAACGCCACGCGAAGTCTTGTCGACATCGAAGTCGAGCGACTTATCGGTCTCCACATCAAACAGCGTCAGTCCGTACCCATTTGGGGTTGCCACCGACTTGCCATCCGGACTGAATGCGCCCCCCCAATTCGAAAGAAGGTGCCTGATCGGAAACCGTTTGAGAACCTCCCCGGTCCGCGCGTTGTGCAGCGTTGGGTTTCCGTGACCTGCAATCAGTAGCTGCTGACTGGCCGGACTAAATACCGGTTTGAGCCCCTGGCCAGACTCCGGATAGGCCCAAAGTTGCCGTCCTGTTGAGGCGTCCCAAACCGCAGTCTTTCGGTTCTCTCTATTGGAATAAGAGCCGCTGGTCGCCGCAATCAGTTTGCCATCAGCACTGGCGTCGATGAAACCCACCGGTGCGCTGAGCCCGACGTAGGTCATACCATCCGAACGATTCTTCGCGCAGAGGTAATCCCATTCCCA
>JBGCDN010000551.1:0-3529 GCA_045105495.1 Planctomycetaceae bacterium | reverse complement strand
CTGGATCACGCGACTTACGAAAAACAGTGCAGCGAGTAATCCGTGGTTTTGGATTTGGCCTGTTCGTCGTTTAACGGCTAGCCGTAGGCGTCAGTGTTCTCGAACTGCCAAACACCGTCGCCTTCGGCTTACCGTTAAACGAAGAAAGCCGATGGCTTGCCGTTAGACAAAACTACTGTCGCGCCCCGCGTCAAACGTAAAAAAAGAAACTTGGAACTTACAATGTCGATCGCAGATCAACCTGAAACCCACAGCCACGAGCACGAGATCTCTTTGGACGATCTGATGCAGAAACGCGACTTCATTCGTCGGCACATCGGACCTCGCGATTCGGATTTGCCTGCGATGCTCGAAACCGTCGGTGCGACATCGTTGGACGACTTGATTCAGTCAACGATTCCAGCTGACTTGCTGCTCGAAAACGATCCGTCGTTTGATCGATCTGAATCGCTGTTGCCCGACCCAACGACAGAACACGAAGCACTCGAAGATTTGCACCGCGCGGCTTCGATGAACTTGCCATCGCGTTCGTTTATCGGCCAAGGTTACTACGGCACGATTGTGCCAAACGTGATCTTGCGAAACGTGCTCGAGAATCCGGGTTGGTACACGGCCTACACGCCGTATCAGCCAGAGATTGCTCAAGGACGACTTGAATCGCTGTTGGCGTTTCAGCAGATGACGATCGACCTGACCGGCATGGAATTCGCAAACGCGTCGCTGTTGGATGAAGCCACAGCTGCCGCGGAAGCGATGGCGCTTTGCAAACGAGCGAATAAAAAGAACAAGTCGAACAAGTTCTTTGTCTCCAACGATGTCTTCGCGCAAACGATCGACGTTTTGAAAACGCGTGCCGAGTTTATGGGGATCGAGTTGGTATTCGGTGATGCTCAATCCGTTGGCGATCACGAAATTTTCGGAGCGTTGCTTCAGTATCCTGGTGCGTCCGGCCAAGTTATCGATTTGGAGCCGCTAATTGAGGCGGCTCACGCGAACAATGCTCTGGTCAGTGTCGCGACAGATCTGATGGCATTGGTTGTGCTCAAGCCACCGGGCGAAATGGGCGCAGACGTTGTCGTCGGTAGCTCGCAGCGATTTGGCGTGCCGATGGGCTTCGGCGGTCCGCATGCGGCTTTCTTTGCAACTCGCGATGCGTTCAAGCGTTCGGTTCCCGGTCGCGTGATCGGTGTGTCGAAAGATTCACGAGGCAAAATGGCGTTGCGGATGGCGATGCAGACTCGTGAGCAACACATTCGCCGTGACAAAGCGACTTCCAACATTTGCACCGCTCAAGCGCTGTTGGCCAATATGTCTGCGTTTTACGCGATCTGGCACGGGCCTGAAGGTTTGATGACGATCGCCAGTCGAATTCACTTTCTGGTTCAATTGCTCGCAAGCGGCGTTGAAGCATCGAAGCAATTTTCAGTGGTCTACGATCACTTCTTCGACACCGTTGTGCTGAACGTTGGTGATCAGCAGGACGCAATTCGCCAGCGGATGGAGCAAATTGGCATCAACCTGTTTTATCCTTCACCGGAAACCATTTCGATCAGTATCGACGAAGCGACGACGATCGACGAAGTCTTCATGCTGATGGATATCCTCGAAGGTGTTGAAGCTGACGAAGATCGTGAGCTCGAAGTCAGCTCCAAATTCGAAGACGCGATTCCAGATTCGCTGGCTCGAACAAGTGATTTCCTGACGCACGAAATCTTCAACCGCTTCGACAGCGAAACAGAAATGCTTCGCTATCTGAAACGCCTCGAGAATCGTGACTTCTCGCTCACGCATGGTATGATTCCTCTGGGCTCGTGCACGATGAAGCTCAACGCGACGGCGGAAATGATTCCTGTCAGCTGGGCCGAGTTTTCCAAAATGCATCCGTTCACTCCGCTGCAAGACAACGAAGGCTATCGAGTCATGATCGAACAGCTCGAAGCGTGGCTGGTCGAGATCACCGGCTACGACGCGATGTCCATGCAACCGAACTCGGGCGCTCAAGGCGAGTACGCGGGCTTGTTGGCGATTCGTCGCTACCACGATTCGCTTGGCGAAGGACATCGCGACATTTGCCTGATCCCAAGTTCTGCTCACGGAACCAATCCGGCGAGCGCGACGATGATGGGATTGAAAGTCGTCGTGGTAAAAACAAGCGATGATGGCAACATCGACCTTGAAGATCTGCGAAACAAAGTTGAGGAACATGGTTCGAACTTGTCGAGCCTGATGATCACTTATCCGAGCACTCACGGCGTTTTCGAAGAGACCGTTCGCGAAGCCTGCCAAATGGTTCACGATTACGGCGGCCAAGTCTACATGGACGGCGCGAACATGAACGCGATGGTTGGACTGGTTGCACCGGGAAAGATTGGCTCGGACGTTTCGCATTTGAACTTGCACAAGACGTTTTGCATTCCTCACGGCGGTGGCGGACCCGGCATGGGCCCGATCGGCGTGAAAGAGCACCTTGCTCCGTTCCTGTCCGAGCACGTTGTTGTCGATGGCCAAGTCCATGACGAAGATCCGAAGTATGCGGTCTCGGCGGCTGAGTTTGGTTCAGCTTCGATTCTGCCGATCTCGGGGATGTTCATCCGCATGATGGGCGGCGAAGGTTTGCGAAAGTCGACTCAGGTTGCGATCCTCAACGCGAACTACATCGCAAAGCGGCTCGAAGGCCAATTTGAGGTTCTCTACAAAGGCCAAAACGGACGTGTTGCTCACGAGTGCATCGTTGACATTCGCCCGATCACCGAAGCGACTGGAATCACAGAGGTCGATATCGCCAAGCGTTTGATGGACTACGGATTCCACGCTCCAACAATGAGCTGGCCGGTTGCGGGCACGATCATGATCGAGCCAACGGAAAGCGAATCGCTTGAGGAGCTTGATCGATTCTGCGACGCGTTGATTTTGATCCGTGAAGAGATTCGCGAAATCGAAAATGGCACCGTGTCAGCTGACGACAGCGTGCTGCATAACGCTCCGCACACAGTTGACGATTTGACGGACGAAAACTGGGATCGAGCATACTCAAAATCGCAAGCCGTCCATCCGACAGCAGCAACGAAGCTGGCGAAGTTTTGGCCCGCCGTTAATCGCGTTGACAACGTTTACGGCGATCGCAACCTGGTGTGCAGTTGCCCGCCAATGGAAGATTACGAGTGAAATCGGAGTTTTTACTCGCGACGTATCGGCATTGATCGTTGTTGTGGTCAATGCTAATACTGAGGGTTCACCCTTTGGAGCCCACAGTTATGACCAAATTTTTCGCTGCGATTCTGTTTTTTTGCGCTGTATGTTCGCCTCAGTTGTCAGCTGAGATCGTTGCTCTTTCGATCGACCATTTGAGCTTTACGTATCGAGCCGATGATGCAGCCGATATCGGTAATGGCGATCTCGATTTCAATTATCGAGGGACAGACTACGGCGTCAGTGAAGCATGGTTTTTGAGTTCCGGTGGATCAGCCGCTGAACTGACTGGCGGAACCGTCGTTGATGGAGCAGATCTGTTGGCGGACGAGAAAGTCTG
>JBGCDN010000550.1:0-4015 GCA_045105495.1 Planctomycetaceae bacterium | reverse complement strand
TGGCATGGACTACGAAGTCGCCCAGAATAAGTGGGCTTACGCCAAAGCATGGATGCGGGACGCGTGGGATCGGTTGCAGAACGAAGAATTGGGCTCCTGATTCACCGCCCACCGCGAGGTTCTGACGAAACTTCTCGTTCTTTCGACTTTCTTTTCCCCCAGCCGAAATGTGTTACGCATTCAGGGTGACGGCTGCGAAAACGGCGTTCCACGAACCGGGACTCCACAGCCATCAAGGATAGACCATGACGACAGACAGCCAGATATTCAGCGTTGCACGCGAACTATTAGAGAGTGATCGAGAAGCTTATCTCGACAGTGTTTGTGGTGGCGATACGGTCTTGAGGGCCAGCGTCGAACGTCTGCTCGCAGCCGATGAGCCCGATGATTTCGATGCGGCGAATGTCACAAGTTCAGCTGTTGCTTCGCCGGACGCGATTACTTTGGAGTCAGGAACCGAGATTGGTCCTTACCGCTTAGTCTCTGAGTTGGGGGCTGGTGGCATGGGGCTTGTTTGGTCTGCCGAACAATCTGTGCCAGTAAGACGTCAGGTGGCGATTAAGTTTGTGAGGCCAGAGCTGGCGTCGCCCGGGATTGTGGCTCGATTCAATGCGGAACGTCAGGCTCTTGCTCTGATGAGCCATTCGAACATTGCTCAGATGTTGGATGCGGGAACGCTTCTCAACTCGCAACCGTACTTTGCCATGGAGTTCGTTGATGGTCGGCCGCTAACGGATTTCTGCGATGAGAAACGCTATTCGATCGAACAGCGTCTGCGACTGTTTCTCGACGTGTGTGCTGGCGTGCAACATGCACATCAGAAGGGCGTCATTCACCGCGACCTCAAGCCGTCGAACATTCTGGTCACGATTGAGAACGAAGTCCCGACACCAAAGATCATCGACTTTGGTCTCGCCAAAGCGCTGGGTGACGTTCGACTGACTGACAAGTCGCAAGTCAGCATCGCGGGCATGGTCGTTGGTTCGTTCCAATACATGAGTCCTGAGCAAGCTGGTGGTGACAGCAATGCGATCGACACACGCTCGGACGTGTATTCACTGGGGGCGGTTCTCTACGAATTGCTAACCGGCTCGACTCCGATTGATGAATCAGAGGTACAAAGTGAGAGCGGTCTGAAGGTTTTGGAACTGATCCGAAATCGCGCACCCGATCGACCGAGCAAGCGTGTCCGATTGATGGAGCCTGAAACTCGCGCGGCGGTTGCCAGCAGCCGTCAGGTTTCTGTTGACCAGCTTCAACGCTCGGTCGACAGCGATCTTGATTGGGTGCTTCTGCGTTGTCTCGAAAAGCAGCCCGACAAACGCTACGCCTCAGCGACAGAGCTAGCAGCCGATATTCGTCGTCATCTGGAAGACAGGCCCGTTACAGCTCGTCAGCGGACCGGGGTTTATGTTGCCCGGAAGTTCTACGATCGCAATAAAGTTGCGACGTGGGCCGGGTTTTTCGTCCTGCTGGGCCTGATCGTTGGTTTGGCTGGACTTACTTCTGCCTACGTGACGAAATCGAACGCCGCGACTGAGTATGCAGCACTCGCTGCAAAAGAAACCAAGGCCCGTAAGTCTGCGGATGAACTTCGCGAGAAAGAATCAGCGGCTCGGATGTTGGCAGATGAGCTCCGAGTAAAAGAATCTGCTGCTCGTGAAGAAGCAGTTGCGTTGAGTGAAAAAGAGAAGGCTGCCCGAATCGAGGCAGATCAGAGGAGTCTGAACCTTCGCAATGGTTTGCGTGTGCTGCAGTCGGTTTTTGAAGGCTTTAACCCCGAGCTTGCTGAGGGAGGTGACGGGACCCTTCGAAGTGTCATGCTAACTCGCCTCAAAGACTCTGCCCGTCATGTTCTGGCTGCAGATCTGGGCGGAGATCGGGATGTACTCGCCCTGAAAGTCGGACTGGCAAAGTCGCTTTCTGCACTCGGTGACAACGGGGCCTCTATTTCGTTGTGGGAGAACATCTGTGCCGACACGAAGGTGCTCAGCGGGGCTAACTCCGAGGACTACATGTCGGTCATTATCAATCAAGCGATGCTCGAAGGCCGAGAAGGCCAGGTCGATAAGGCGCTGGCTTTGTATGCAGAAGCACGACCGATTGCCGAAGGCATCTACGGCAAGAGCAGTGACCGTTCCGTCTACCTCGATCATGCCGTCGCGACCCTCTACGCGAAGGCTGGGCAAAAGCAGAGGGCGATCGAAATATACGAGGATCTCACACGGCAATTTGAGGAACGAGACCTGGCGACCACGCTACTGTGGTCTGATGTCTTTGACGGGAAAGGGCAAGTTGAGCGACTGCTGAAGCGACATGAGAAATCTGTCGTAACTTTTCGTCGAGCTGTGCAGGGGTTCCAAAAGCATCTGCGGGCAGATCATCCTACTCTCCTTGGCGCAAGATCTAACCTGGCATCGGCGCTCTCTGACACGGGGAAGAGGTCCGAAGCGATTGCAATGCTTCAGGATGTCCTTCAGTTGATGCTGAAGCAATATCCCGAAGAGTCTCCACCCGTCGTGAACGCAAAGCTCAACCTCGCGTCACTACTGGTACGTGCCGGAAAGCCGCAGGAGGCTATTGACAGATTGAGAGGCATTCTTCGTTCTCAGGTAGGAACAGCCTCGAAACTCAAGGCTGAAATGGACATCGCCAGGATTGAAGCTGATCACGACTTGAATCCAGAAGCTCTCGGAAACCTACGCAAGATTTCTATCCGAGCGATGGCTCAACTGGGCCTGAACCATCCCGTTACGAAACGCGTGGCCCAGTACGTGGTCGACGTTCAAAACAGCAAGTCCAAGTAGCCGCGTTACACGAATTCCACCTATCAGTTAGCAACATGGAAATAGCGATGAAACGAAGAATATCACAACGAAAGAGCCGCTGGGACGCGACCGAAGCAGCGTCCGTCCAACTACTCGAAAGCCGAACCCTGCTCACCAGCCTCTCTAACGGGCAGGAAGTGTTGGGGACGGTTGCGGAGGGGACCAACCAGGAATTTGACTTTCAGGTTGATGTCGGAGAGACCGTTCGTTTTTCAGTCGGTGAGATTGGTCAGACAAACGCAACTCCTGTCATCGAAGTCTTCGATTCCTCTGGCGTTTCTGTTGGGAGTGATCTCGACGGTGTCGGCGTGGCTGTCCAGATTACAGCGGAATCCACAGGTACTTACACAGCGGTCGTTGCGGAATCTGGTGATGACGCTGCGTTCGATTTTCGCGCGAGAGTCGTTGTTCTTCCCGGTGAGAATTCACCAGGACTGATTGCCGATCGAGATAGAGCAATGGCCAATGGTGAAGAGTTTGAATCGACGTTGCCGTCCGGTTCCTTCAGCGTGTTCCCGTTCGAAGTCGATACTGATGAAACCGTACGATTCTCAGTCGGTGAGATTGGCCAGACGAACGCAACTCCGATCATCGAAGTCTTTGATCCATCTGGTGTTTCGATTGGGAGCGATCTCGACGGTGTTGGTGTCGCTGTTCAGTTCACAGGCGAATCGACGGGGACGTATACCGCCATCGTGCGAGAGTCTGGCAATGATGCTGCGTTCGATTTTCGCGCGAGAGTTGTCGTTCTTCCAGGTGAAGATTCGCCGGGCCTGATTGCTGATCGCGACAAGGCTCTGGCGAATGGCGAAGAGTTTGAGTCGACGTTGCCGTCAGGTTCTTTCAGTGTTTTCCCATTCGAAGTCGATACCGATGCAACCGTGCGATTCTCAGTCGGTGAGATTGGTCAGACGAACGCAACTCCGATTGTCGAGGTGTTTGATCCATCTGGCGTTTCTGTTGGTAGTGATCTCGATGGTGTTGGTGTGGCTGTTCAAATTACAACGGAATCGACCGGTACTTATACCGCCATCGTGCGAGAGTCTGGCAATGATGCTGCGTTTAATTTTCGGGCGAGAGTTGTCGTTCTTCCTGGTCAGGACTCACCGGGTCTGATTGCAGATCGAGATAAGGTACTGGCGAACGGCGAGGAGTTCGAATCGACGTTGCCGTCCGGTGTGTTCAGT
>JBGCDN010000549.1:0-20479 GCA_045105495.1 Planctomycetaceae bacterium | reverse complement strand
AACACATACCCACCAGTCGCAACCGATTTTCGGCGCGGCATGAATCCCCAGGAAGCAAGAGAGTTGAAGAGCCATACCGGGCAGGTCGGGCATTCGGTCGGATTGACCGAGGAGACTTTGCAACAAGCCTCCGACTTGAGTGTGGGAGCATCTTTTGAACGGCGCGGACCGAGGCGGCTTGTTGGGAAGCGGAGTGCACACCACCAAGGTCGAATGCCTGACAGTCTTCGGTAGATGACAACGTCGAGAGATTACTCCTGACGCGGTTCAGCCGGCGGTGGTAGTTCCCACACACATAGACTTTGTTTCGCGCCAGCCGCCTCGGAACCACCGGCCACGAGTTGTGAGTCCGGTGAGAAAGCAACTGACCACACGATGGGGTCGCTGGCAATCTTCGATCTGAAAATGACCTTGGCGCTATCAATGTCCCACACGATCACGCGCCCGTCATGGCCTCCCGACGCCATGTATTTTCCGTTTGGAGCGAACGCCAGTGAATAAACCGCCGACGTGAGGAAGATCTTGCCCTTTCCGTGGCCCTTCACGCGAGCCACTATCTCGCCGTTGACCATATTGAAAAGGCGAACCACGTTATCGCTCGCTCCCGTTGCAACGAAGCGACCATTCGGACTAATGGCCAAAGAAAAAACCGAGGCATCATGTCGCAGCAGGTGGCGTTGCTCCTTCAGCTCCACGTCCCACACCGCCACTGCGTTTTTTTTCTTGCGAAACGCCAGTAGGTGACCGTCTCGTGAAAACACGCCCCGATTAACTTCGAAGGGTAAAGGTAGAAGTGTGCCCTTCTTGTTCGAATCAATGCGACCCTGCAAGATCGACGATGGGTTCGACAACATCGCGGCGAACCGCTCGCCATTCCCCAGGAACTGTACGAAGCGTACCGGCCTCTTCTTTGGCAGGGCACGCTTTCGGGGCGGCCGACCCTGGTCCCAGATGAGGGCTCCGGATTGTTGAGGCACGATCAACATTTGCTTGCCTGCCGGCGAAACATCGAAAACGTAAGACCGTTTTTGTTTCGGAACCGGCGCTGAGTCGAGTTTCTCTCCGTTCGCGACACTCCAGGACTCCAACCGGTCTGTCCAGATCCGGCTGCCATCCGCCGAGAAACGCAGTCCGCGAAAGGAACCGCCTTTCACTACGACGCTCATCACTGGAGCCGGCTCTGCATTCCTGACTGGCTGCTTCTTCGATGACCCATCTTGAGCGAGAGACGCCTGCGAGATAACAACTAGCAGGATGAAACAATTCGACAATAGCGTGGATGTCATCTTGATTCGTTCGTGATCTTGCAAGAGTGGATTTCAGAGTCCGAAGATGGACGTATTCATTGACCAGGTCAAGGTACTGGCTTAGGCAGAAACGACGCAATGTCCGAAGTCGGGGGAGCGACCATCTGTGACGCACACCGATGCCTATCAGAGTCAGAATGGTTCGAAGCGGCGGTTGCTCACTCATAGCGTCCGACATCCGCTGGGGGGTTGACGATCTCTTTCAACAGATCCTGCGCTCGTGTCTTCCACCAGCGATTGATTGTCTTGTGAGATTCGGAATCTCCGGTCAGCTTCAGTAGGTAAGAACGCACTGCCAGGCCATAGCGTTACACCAACAATTCCTGCACAGCGCGGTCGTCGCCTTCGTTGCGGGTATCCTCCAACACGTTCCAGATTGTACTGATACGGCTAAGTCGGTTGTTGGGGGCGTCGGGCGGCACAGTGGTTTCCTACGCCAACATTCTGCAAGTATTCCTGCAGATTGGCACTGTAAGGCAGAAGTTTACGGAAACTTTCTGAACCTTGGTGTCACAAACAGTGGCCAGCCTACTACTTGAACCTGAAGCCCCATCCCTCAGGTAAAGTACCATGTTGAAGCGATCCGCCCGTCGAACACGTTTTGCTCCCGGCTCAACGCCTGAAGAGCTTGAACAACGGATCTTGCTCACAGTTCAACCAGTAGGTGCCTCCGTCGTTGCTCAGGTCCGGTATCAGGACTTGATCGACGGCCCGCACACTGCCAGCAACGCTCAGAACGCATCAGAACAGGCTGAGGTGATTGAAGGCAGTTCGTACGTTCGTTCGAGCGGCGACGCGACAGTGCTTGGTTCGACTAACTCGTTCAGTGAATTGCTTGCGCAGGATTTTCGGTCTTCAACCGCTCAGAGCGTTCGAGCCAGCACGATTTCAGAAGAGTCAACTCAGTGGCAGTTGAACGGAGTTGCGGCGGGCACGACGGTCACCGTCGATATCAGAGTTACCGTTCAGGGATTCGTTGAGGGGAACTCCAACAGTCTTGGCGGAAGTGGTGAAGGATCTGTCGACTTGTCCGTCGTGCTTGGCCAGCGTCTCGGCGCAGACCAAACGGTGCTTGACGCCGCCGCGATGGTGGACAATCAACTGCAGTTCTCGTCCAGTGGACCGTTGTCATGGCTGCCGGCCGGAAACAACTCGGACATACGATCGCGGTATGTCACGAACGGTGCGTTCACCGCGTCGTTCGATGTTCTCGCTGGCGAGGCGTTTTCATTGACGAACACGCTCCGGACAAGCGCCGGGGCGCCGGGGCCGTTCGAATTTGGTGGCATCTCGGACTTCTCAACGAACGGAATGAGCTACTCTCTTTCCACAATGGCCCCCGGCGTATCGATCGATCCTGTCGGGCCGACTGGCGCTAGTGGCGGCGATGTCACGGGCAAAGTCTGGTACGACACGAATGGCGATGGGCTCCAGACGGACGGGCTTCCATCACCGTTGACAGAAGTCGATTGGTCGGGGGAAGTCGTCTACGTCGATCTCGACGACGACATCGTTTGGGATTCCGGCGAACCCTTCGCCCGAACTGACCTTGATGGAACCTATCGAATAGCCGGATTGCCAGCGGGCACTTACAACGTCCGAGTCAACGTCGAGGAAGAACTGATTGGCCCGGCATCGTGGGATCAAACGGCCCCGGACGACGGTTCCAGTCGTCGTAGTCCTCACACGGTTATCGTTACGGATGGCGTAACTGTGTCGGACAGAGATTTCGGCATTCGAGCACGGCCGAGTTCTGTCGGTGGCACCATCTGGCGTGACAACAACGACAACCAGGTGCCGGACCCACTTGAGCCACGAATGTCTGGCTACGATG
This sequence comes from Planctomycetaceae bacterium, assembly GCA_045105495.1. GTDB lineage: Bacteria > Planctomycetota > Planctomycetia > Planctomycetales > Planctomycetaceae > CAYNWT01. Next base: position 17,338 of record JBGCDN010000549.1, on the reverse strand, counting down.
TGTTCCTCGACTTCGATGGCGACCTGTTTCCGGACGCGGAAGAACCGATCGTTCAAACCGATTCTACCGGACGCTACTTCTTCGATGGGCTTCCAGAAGCCGTCTACACAATTCAATGGAGAGCGCCGAGTGGGCAGGTTCCGGGTTCTGGCAGCGGATCCTTGTACCTGCCGCCCGACTACGCGTCGGGTTTTGACTTCCCGATCACAGACCACATCGGCCTGATTACCGGCAACGTCTTTCACGATCTGAGCGGGGATGGCTTGCGCGATATTGGTGAGGGTGGGCAGCAAGAGTGGACGGTATTTCTCGATGCCAACAACGATGGTTTTCTCGACCCCGGTGAGCTGTCCACGAAGACCGAGTCAAACGGCAATTACACGTTCGATGGGCTTCGCCCGGGTGACTACAACGTAGCGGTGGTTGTCACTACCGACACCGCGTGGTGGCCCACAACGCAAGGCACGATCGACTGGGCGTTGGCCAAGGCCGACTTGGGGACTCAGTACGGCCATCTGCCAGCTGTCGGGAATTTTACCAACGACGGACAGACTGACTTCCTGATGCGTCACTGGAGGAGTACGGTAGAGTTTTCAGTTGTCGTCGGTAACGAACTGCTTCCATCGGGATCCGAACCGCCTGTCGGCTTTAACCCATCGCAAGGCCCGTCGAGGTACGAGCAAATAGCAGACATGAACGGTGATGGGCTTGACGATCTCGTACTGCCGATACAAGCCGAGGGAGAGGACGGGTGGATTGCGGTTTGGATCAACGATCCACTTCAGCCCGGAACGTTCACTGAGACCTTTGCGGTTCAGCTTCCGAATTCTGACGGACATGTATATCTTCCTCAGATCGCCGATCTCGATGGAGACGGCCAACTAGACATGGTCGTCACCACGATCCCGGAATTCAGTACTGGGAGTACGAAGACGCTGTTCCGCAACATTGGCGGCGGCAATTTTGCACAGAGTTCCATCTCGTTGTTGGCTGGTCGTAGTCGCTTGCGGCACATTGAAGACCTGAATGCCGACGGCTTACCCGACTTGGTTTTCGACGCGTTCGCCTCGCAAACAAACGATGGCGGTGCAGGCATCCTTTGGAACGATCCGGCAAACCCCGGCAGCTTCTCACAACGGCTGGACCTGTCTACTGATGGGTTCGACTTCAAGGCAGCGAAGGATCTGAATCTGGACGGTGCTATCGATCTCGTGCTTCGCGATCATGACAACGTAAACGCAAGCCGAAATCACCGAATACTTCATGGCGACCCGCTACAGCCTGGTCAATTCACACTGGCTCAGAGTCTATCGAGCACAGATCCTCGCTACGTTAGCGAGATCACAGACCTTAACAACGATGGCTTGCCCGATCTGATCATTCAGGACACGGGAACCAGCGTCGCCTTGAATCGATCTGAGGCTGCCGGCACGTTTGGTCCAATTGTAAGCATTGTTGAAGGATTCATATTCACTGACGTCGTCGATGTTAACGAGGACGGATTCCCCGACATCCTCTCCACAGACTATGACGGTTCATCGGGAGTCTCGATTAGCTCCGGTGTGCCCGGGCAATTCTTACCAGCGCAGGAACTGGATGTTTACGGGATGACCGCCATCGACATCAATCGCGATGGGGCACTGGATCTTGTCGGTACGACCTATGAGGCTGAATTTTTCGCATACCTAAATTCGACGGCTAGTCCGGGGCAATTCGTACAAAAACTTGTCGACATCGAACCACTGCGGGTCACACAGGCGATCGATCTTGGCGGTGATGGCACTGAGGACATGCTCCTTCGCAATCGCTCGACCCACAGGCACAAGACATACCGCCCCACGTCCAGCATCCGCCGCAGCCTGACCGTCCTGAACAACGGTTTGCCGAACCGATTTGATGTTGGCGTTCAACGTGATCGCGATCACGATGGCATCGGCGACGCGATCGAAGACGCCGCTCCGAACGGCGGGGACGGAAACTCTGATGGACTACCAGACAGCGAGCAACCGCATGTCTCGTCGGTCGTGAATGCTATCGGCGGCGGATACTCAACGATTGTAGGCCCTGCTGACAGCCGGTTCGCTCGCGTGAAGTCAGAGCGTGTTGGTTCGGCTGTGCCGCCGAGTGGGGTGACGTTCACTGAAGGTGTTCTGTCTTTTGAGCTAACCGACCTGGCGATTGGTTCAACGGCTGATGTTGAGATTATTCGCCATGGCCAGGCCTCGCCACCCGACGCCTACTACAAGTTCGGGCCAACTGCCACAAACCCTAATCCAGAGTGGTACAACTTCACTTCATCAACAACGGTAAGCGGTGCCAATATCACGCTGCATCTTCAGGACGGCGGCGCGGGTGACATAGATCTCGCAGCCGACGGCACCATTACCGATCCCGGTGCAGTCGCGTTCTTTGGTTCACTGGATGTCATCGCACCGGAAGCCGCAGTTCCGTATCAGCCCGTGGAGGTTGCATTGATTGCAACTCCGCACGGTCAATACCGCTACGACATTGACTGGGATGGAGACGGCACTACCGACGAGACAGTTGATGGATCAGAGACGATGACAGTGATTCATGCCTTTCCACAGACGAGCGAATACAACGTTTCCGTTTTGGCAACGAACCTGTCGACGAACAGTAGTAACCCCGCAACAACTAACATTGATGTTTCACTATCGCAAATTATCGCGGGCGATATGTACATCGGTGGAACAGCGAACAATGACAAGATCGTGGTCGTCGAGTCCAGAGGCGGCACATTCGCAAAGATTAACTCACGACGAACGGGCAAGGCTGACTTGTCCAACGATGCTCGAGTGGTTGTGTACGGGGGAGACGGTGATGACGCAATTCGCGCCAGTAATCGCCTGAACCGTGATGTTTGGTTTTTCGGCCAGCAGGGAAACGATCGACTGAGTGGAGGACGTCGTGACGATCGCCTGGATGGCGGCGACGGCCATGATTGGATTAGCGCCAAACGCGGAAACGATCTAATACTCGGCGGCGACGGACAAGACCGCATCGCCAGCGGTCGAGGGTCAGATATCGTCACGGGAGGTACCGGTGACGACAGAATCTTTGGTGGTCCCGGTCGTGACTTGCTGATCGGTGGACTCGGTCAGGACGAGGTCCATGGCGGTCGCGGCTCGGACATCCTTTTGGGCAACGCAGTAGCTTTCGAATCGAACGAAATCGCTTTGGGCAGCCTTCATGCCGAGTGGCTTTCTCGTCGTCCTCGGAAACAGCGGATTGACAACCTGACAAGCGGAAGCGGTACCAACAACCGAGAAAACGGTGACTGGTTCCTGAACAGTCAAACGCTGATCGATGACAACGAAATCGATCACCTCTTTGGCAGTCCGTTTTGCGATTGGCTGCTCGAGTAATCGAGGCGAGGTCCGGCGATCCTAACCGTACCGCTATCAGCTATCCGTCAAGCCCACCTTGACGGCTCAAGTCATGCGACAGCCAAACGCTTCTGCCACACCGGAGAACTCACTGCGAAAGCAGGGCCACCGGATGCGAGGCGGGGACGACGAGATTCTGCTATTCGGGCTATCGGTTGGTGGTGACCGGTTCGGGAAATGACTTCGCCTACATCGGCCGAACTTCGGGACCGTAGTTGAGTTCGAAGACCGAGTGAACGTCTCGATGGGAGGTGGCAGTGATGCTTCCGGACTGGACAGCTTCGCGACCGTGACCGGTTCCACGACCTTCGCTACACGGCTTCTGTCCGGCAATGAAAACGCCAAAGCGGTTGCTTCACTGCTTGGCCATTCGAAGGTCACAACGACACTGCAAATTTACAGCCGTGTCTCGGGTGACCGTCAAAAAGAGTTGAGCAAGCTTACGAATGGTTCGATACACAAATTTGCTTCGAAGTCAAAACCCCTGTCAAATACCCACTCGCGATCTAGATCCGGACGCGCTCCCCATTCGTGGAGGTCTATTTAGCTGACGGGCTCACCGACAACTCCATTTTCTACGTTCCGTTCGTGCAATGGCGAGTCAGTCAGTGCGAAATATTGCAGTGAGGCAAAGAGTTCTTGAGCGCGGTCACTCCCTGAACAGTAACCTTTGTTCCTTCCACATTGAGCCGCTTCAGCGATTTGAATTCTGCGAGGTCAAACAGTAGGAAATCGCCGATCGGGGTGTTGCTCACATCAAGGTCTTCCAGGCTTGCGGGGAGTACTGTGCTAATGCCATCGGAAATTTCGATGCCAGCGAGATTGAGCACCTTCAACTCCTTTAGCTCAGCGAGTTCATTCATGCTTCCACGTGTAGTACCAGTTCTGCTCAGGTTCAGGCTACGCAGTGACTTGAGTTCGCCGAGTCCCGAGAAGTCGCTGACCGGAAACCCGGAGGCCCCGGTAATTTCGACTCCGTGAACCTCTGTGAGTGCAGGAAGTGCCTGCGCCGTGGGAACGTCTTTCGCCGACAGAGGTTGCGTGCGACCTTGGATTGAGACCGAACCGCCAAGGTCCAGAACCTGTTGAACAAACTGGTGGCCTCTTGAGATTCCGATACGCGATACAAACTGACGCGGACTGAGGGGCAACAAGCGCCCGTTTTCGTATCGCAGCATGTACGTTAGGTATCGTTCGGTGTTCTTGACTTCGTGACAAATGACCTGACCCTTCGGTTGGATTGCAAATCGCGCACCGTCCGAAAACGTGAGCCCTGTGAATTTCAATGTTCTTTTCGCGACATCAATGAGCGATATATCTCCGAGTCGGTCGCTGCTTGGAGCAGAGACTGTGACACCCGTCTGCTTGAGCAGATGCCGACCAGACGGTGACAGAGTCTGGCTGTTCATTCCACGTGACAGCATGCTGATTTTCGGCGTCTGATAGTCGAAGCCAGCAAGCGTTATGATGCTCGGCTTTTCCCCCAGCTTGTCCCAGAACGCAATAAATCTATGGCCCGAACCAATTGCTGTCCCGTCGGCGTTCCACCGAAAGTCAAGTAGCCTGAGGTTCGGGAGAGCTCCAAGTCCTGTTCCATCCAGACTCAGCATGCGCGTTCCTGCCACAAGCTGCTGGCCGTTTCCTCGCCACCAGATTGGACCGATTTGCTCTGGTTTCCACGCGATCTCGTGTTTGAGTTCGCCCGAGGGCGTGAAGACTCGAACGGACTTCTCAGTCGGAACTGCCAGCAGGCTACCGTCGGGGCTCCAACATGGGACAGTCGTGTCGAAAGACCAGTGATTGTTTCCCGGGTGATACTTGAAGCCGTGCCCTTTCGTTCGGAACACTGGCTTCTCGGGCGTTCGGGGCTCCCACACGCACACATTGAGCGCGCCGTCCCAGACCAGCAGGACATCCTTGTCAGGAGCCCACGCGAATCCCCGGATCTCCTCCTGATGCAAGCCCTCGAACGTCGCAACCAACGTCTGTCTATTCCAAACCCGGATCTTCTTGGTGTCTCCGTTGCGATCTCCATGTGCCAACAGGGTTCCATCGCGATTCCAGGATATCAGCCCTTGTGCGTCTGCTTCGGTCTCGTACTGCAGTTCGCCATCTGCCGAATACACAGGCAGGCGCGACTGGCTGTACTGTAGGGCGGAGGTCCCGTCGGGTGAAAACGCCGCAAAGCCCATCCACTCACGAGAACCGGGCGGCGTGATCTGCGTGGATTTTTTCTCAGACCAATTAAATTGCCAGATGCCGGTCATGGCCGTCCCGCCAAGCGACAGGACGTCCGATTCACCTCTCAACGTTGCCGAGTGCTGAGGCAAAGGAACCGGGTGATCGTACTCCTGCAGTAACTTGCCGCTGGGCGCGTACTCAAGAGAATAGCCTGCTCCGCGGTTGCTGGATTGAAAGACGAGCCGCCCGGGGTCGACCCACCGGAGCTTGACATTCTGACCCTGGATATAGCCCACCCAGCTCATGTCCAACTGTGAAATAGCCGAATTCGTTTGATCGCGAATGTCGCCATAGTTCGTGACGAGGAACTTTCCATCCGGGCTGAACCCAACGAATTCTTCATGAAGACGTTGGGTGCTGAGTCGAATGTTCTGACCAGTCAATGTCCACAAGAGAGCCGAGGGCGCGGCGCCGGGGCCAGCTGGTCCGTTCGTTAGGATTTTGTTCCCACTCGGATGCCAACGACACGAGTGTAGTGCGAGGCCATCCGAACCTTCGAGTGTCACGACCGGTTCGTTACCATCGGCATCAAAGACCAGAACTTTGCCACCGGCAATGCACGCGAACTGCTTGCCTGAAGGACTCCACGTGAGCGCATGCAGCCCTGTTGTGGTAGGTTGAACGAACGAACTTACAGCCTTGCCGGCCGGAGTTCTCTGCTCAGAACCAGCAGCACCGGTGAGCATGATTCTCTGTCCGTCCGGGCTCCATTTCACCGCTTTGAATTCCGTTGTGGATTCCCATTTTGCAGTGAGGAGCCCGCGCATATCGTAAATGCGACCGATACTTTTTGCCGAGTTCCTGGACAGTGTCACGAATCTTCGCTCGTCGGGCGCGAAGTCGAACGCGATGCCTTGATGTGAAAAGCCAGTTCGAGGGCCAATCTCGACGCAGCAAACAAGCGATCCCGTTTTCCGTTCCGTTACTCTTAGATATGGGTCGTTACTGTCGTCATGAATTGCGATGCTGTAAGTCCCGGTTGGACTCAGCAGAAAATTCCGACCTACATGATGAGCAAACGTAGGAAGAATCTGCCACGCTGTTGCTATCCCTGGAATCCGAGGTGGAGTCACGGCGTAACCCTCCATCTCCGCAGGGCTGTTCTCATGGTTCCAATCAACCGCCTTGAGATGTTCGTGGATCTGTTGGTCAGTCAGCTGCCGGGGCTCCCGAACGTCAGTGCCGGAGGTGTCATTCGTTTTGTCTGATGAGTTGGTCTTTGCTGGAAGCGCGGTTACGGCATTCGGCTGTGAGTCGCCTTTGGGACGCGCTGCGACTGGGTCCCGCCTGCGAATCCTGACCGTCGCGCCTTCCAGACCTTTTATCTCGACAGTGTCATTCGCCAGCGTGAATTCATCGAAACCAGCGCCGATAATCGTGATCTTCCAGCTGCCCTCGGTCAGCGAAGACTCGCCCTCCCCGGCTGTGAAGGTGCGGGAATCCGACGGGTCGTCAAGCCGCGTCGCCTTAATCGTCACGCCGTCCGGTCCTTCGATCACGAGGTCACCGTGGACCGGATCTTTGAGCGTCAGCAGGATCCCACCAAACAACAACAGCCCAATCACACTCGCGCCAATAAGCCAGGCCTTCAGATTCCTCCACGCGGGCGGAACGTCAGGCGCCTGTGGTTGGAGAGATGCCGAAACCGACGGTTCAGAACCTGGCTTCGGCTGAGCGAGCGAATTCGAGATCTCTGCTATCCGGGCAATCACGGCATTCATCGACGCAGGTCGTTGGCCTGGATCCTTCCGCAACATCTGGTCGATCAGCTGCGAGAGTTCTGTGGGTAAATCTTCGCGAAGTTCCGAAACCGGAACCGGCCGTTCGCTGGCGATTGCCAAGATCTTGCTTTCGACCGAATTCGTCTTCTCGTTCGCAAACGGCGCGCGGCCGGTAACCAATTTGTAGAACGTCGCGCCGAGCGAATAAATGTCCGCAGGGACACCTGCAGTACGGCTGTCGCGAAGCTGTTCCGGAGGCATGTAGTCGAGTGTGCCCATGACCTGACCTTCTGCAGTCAGTTCGGGCATCGGCGTATCAGTGTCTGCTAGTCGAGCAAGCCCCATGTCTAACAGCTTTACCCGGCCTTTCAGTGTGACCATGATGTTGGACGGTTTGATATCGCGGTGGACGATTCCGTTCTCATGAGCAAACTGCAGACCTATCGCGGCTTGTCGGATGACCATACAGGCTTTCGCCAACGACAAACGCTTTCCTCGTTTCACAGAATCAGCCAACACGTCCGACAGCACGCGCCCATCTACGTGTTCCATCGCAAGGTACGGAACGCCATCAACTTCACCAGCATCCAAAGCCTGGACGATGTTCTCGTGCTGCAAAGCTCCGACAGCTCGCATCTCCTGTTCGAACCGAGCCGAGGCATCGTTGTCCCGCGAGATGCGAGGATGCAACACCTTGATTGCAACGATACGGTTGAGCTTCTTCTGGCGAGCCTTCCAAACCTCGCCCATCCCGCCGCGTCCAAGTAGCTCAAGCAATTCGTACTGACCGATTTCTCGAACAGCCACCTGCGGAGCGCCCAGTCCGGTCACCCGTTTGACGAAATCCCTACACGCGGGCTCGTCGTCAAACGGTCCATCGGTAATTGAATCTGCCTGTCGCACCAGTGCGGCGAGATCCTGATCGGTTGAGTCGGAAAGATTGTTGACTGTTGCTTCCAGTGCTGTATCCGGCGCCAGCGGCGGCGATTTTTTCTTATCGTCAGTCATTCTCAACTCACAAGACAGGACGGGCGCAAAGCATGTCAGTGAGCCTAACGGAGACGTGTGACATGAAAATATTGGCAGCCGACGAGTTTTGTTTAGTCCAGCAATCCGTCCAGGATTTCCCTGAGTCGAGCCATCACGCGGCTTTTCGCCTTACGAACGGCGTCCGCCTTCATGCCAAGTTCGGCGGCAACTTCCGGGGCAGGAAGCCCCTCGATCCCATGCTGTTTAAACGCCTGCCAACTCTGTTCAGTGACATCCTGCTGAACCATTTTCAATGCTCGGCGTACTATTAGCGTCTTGTCGGATTCTCCGCTGAAGGACAATGACTCTTCAAGTTGGTCCGGATGGTTCTCGATCATGCCCAGAAACGCTGTGCCCCCAGTAGCCTTTGGCGTTTTCGCGACTTTTCGGTAGTGGTCGATCACAACGCGTTTGACAACCGTACTCAGCCAACGCGTGAACGACTTTTCTCGTCCATCCGGATTGAATGTCCCAATCGACTTGTGGAGCCGAAGGAATACTTCCTGCGAGATATCCCGGGCATCCGTATCCTCACAACCCCGACTGCGGCACTTTGAGTAGACCGACGGTCCATAAAGATGCACAAACCGAGCCCACGCATCATCGCGCCCTTCGCGAATCCCGTCTAACAAGCTCGGTGAGGTAGATATCGACTCCATCCCCAGAGGGTACCGAGCCACACCACCTACTGACAAGCAGCCGATTAGCAGGTGGTGCGATCGCCAACTGGTATACGCGTCCAGACACAAGAACGATCGGTCTTTGAGCTATTTGGCTGCCATGGCAAGACGGACTGCGTCAGCTCTGACTGGGAACACAACCATCTCTGATGAAGCCTCCTGCTACAGAGCCAGAATCGAAAACGCCCTGCCCCCCCCCCCCCAGCTGCAGACCAGCAGGAGTACTTTGCGGCAGCACCAACAAGATTCGTTCAACGATCGGATCGTATGTTTCACGTTGATCATCGAAGTCGCCTGGTCGTGGGATTTCCGGGGGCTGCTGTCGTCCGAGTGAATCAACGCACTGGTTCGAGATTAGTTTGCGCCAGTAAGGCCCCAGCTCCAGGTACGGACTCGTGTCCGCCACGGCACAGTTCATGGAAGTCACGCTCCAGCTTGCGAGGCAGAGACTTCGGAGCTTTGGGAATTGCCCGATTGACACGAGGCTTTAGCCTGTCGCATCTGCTGTGCCCGGCGGGAGCTGTCATTGGTCATTGGTAAGGGGATGCGGGACTCTAACTCCTCGGACCACCACTTTCATCGACGCGAAGACGCCTCGGCGACGGCGCGTAACTCTCAGGCAGACAGTGAGTTGAGGCCTTCGCTGATTTTTGTGTCACACCCTCCCGTTGAGTTTGCAACGAAGCACTTCAACGCAAGTTAGACAAGGTTCAAGACCATGCGATCGATCAGACTATCCGACTTTCTCCAAAACCGCAGTCGCCGAAACCAACGCCGCGTTGCTCAGGCAGCGGAGGCAGTCGAGCGGCGTGTATTGCTTTGCGCTGGTTGCCCGGACGTGGATTTTGGAACGGACGGTCTGCAGCCTGCACTGTCGCCCGAGACTGAACGTGTTGCGACATCACCTATCGATTTTGATGTCAGCGGCGATCGCTACTATGGGGTCGCAAAGTATGAGACGGTCGGCTTTCAGTTGTATGCGATGGATCACACCGGCCAGCCGGTGAGTGTATTCGGGGGCGGAGCCGTCTACTCCAGCGACTTTGGATTCGATTTTCCGATCGATTCCATTGCTGCTCAGCTGGACGGCAAACTTGTGGTCGGTGGTGGAACCGGTCAGCCAGGGACACAAGGCGACTTTAAATTCAGTCGATTGAATGCAGACGGAACGCTCGATACGAGTTTCGGCACCAATGGTATCCAAACGATTGATGGAAGCTTCGCCGACTACGATCTGACAGATATTGATATCAAGGAAGATGGAAAGATTGTTGCGGTTGGGACGTCGGAGCTTTTCACGGGAGAGGAATACATCGCCCTGATACAACTCAACACGTCTGGTGCTCCGGATCCGAACTTTGGTGATGGCCGGCCCGGATTGAATCTCGGCGGCTTCAACACGAACCCGCGTGAGGTGATGTTTGATACGGAATCGAATCGTATTGTCGTTGCCAGTTTGCAGGCTGTGCCCGGGCAGAATTATCCCAACATCGCAGTGCATCAGTTTCTTGAGGATGGCTTGGAGGACGTTCAGTTTGGATCTGGAAACGCAGTTGTTGAAGTAGGTTCGTTTAATGAGGCCGAAGTAGTTGAATCTGCGACGCTTAGCGGTGGTTGGATCTATGTGGCGGGCTATCGGTTCAATCCAGACACACTTGAATCAGAAGACTTTGTTGCGCGAGTTTCACGAGGACCAGGCAACGACTCGATGACGACGGGTGTTTGGGACGAGGATTTTGGAGGCGATGGTTTCCTTGGTGTGAATCAGATTTCGCTGAGTCTATTGGACGCACCAGACGGAGGATTCTACGTTGCCGGAGACACTGGAATCTCGAATCAGTCAGACCCGGAAAACGCGATGGCCATTGCGAAATATAGGCCGAACGGGACTCTCGACAGGAATTTTGGTGATCGTGGCGTGTCAGAGATTTCGGTGGACGGCTGGGCGTATGGCGAGGCTCCGTTGCTCCGTGACGGCAGCAATGGCCTTGTCCTCGCTCGCGATGTGTTCTCTGGTCTGACTGACGAGGGGCCAATCAGGGCGGAACTACATGTCGCACGATTCCTGGAGACGTCGCAGTTTGCTGTGCTCAATGATGGTGTGTTGACTGTTCGAGGAACTGCGGAATCAGATTCGATCTCTGTGACTCAAAAGGGCTCTCAGGTCACGGCGACAGTGAATGGAACCAAGGCGTTGTTTGATGCTGGAGACATTCAGCAGATTGAAGTCTTCGCCGGCGAAGGCAACGACAAAGTCAAGGCCACAGGTGCCAACCCGGTAACGGTCTACGGAGACGGCGGGAACGACAACATCAAGGGCTCGAATGGGCCAGACACCATCTTTGGCGGTGCTGGTAACGATATCATCAACGGCGGAAACGGAAGGGACAGTCTCTTTGGTGAAGAAGGCTCAGACAAAATCAATGGCGGGAATGGAGACGACTACTTGAGCGGTGATATCGGTCGCGATTTGATTAAGGGCGGTTCTGGAGACGACGTCGTCTACGCTGGTGGCGGTAGTGACAAAGTGATCGGTGGCAAAGGCAACGACGAACTGTATGGCGAAGCAGGCCACGACAACATCACTGGTGGTGGAGACAGCGACACCATCTACGGCGGAGCCGGAAACGACACCTTGAAAGGCAACGGCGGGGCGGACAGCTTGTTCGGCGAGGAGGGGATCGATGCTTTGTTCGGAAGCGCAAAGCAGGACCTATTGGATTTTGGTCCGCAGTAACTTCCGTTGGTAGGAACCAACGAATTTGGCTGCATTTTCTTACCGAGTGAATTCGCGCGGCTACAGGAAGTGTAGTTCTACTTCATCTGTTGCACAGTCGCGGTGTTTCACTCACGGAGACGTGAACGGTAGAAGCTTCGGAGGGGACGCCGACGGCAAAGTTTGGGCGCGAGTAGAGGAGCTGTTGAGTACTACAGTGATGTGAAAGAAAGCTACTGCTACCGCTTCTCCAAAGGTCGCTGGGCGTTGAAACGATTCCGGTTCCACGGCTTCGTTTCGTGCCGTTGGGAGTCTTCGCCATCCACTGCTTCGTGCCAAATACACCGTTGGCGAGGTTGGTGGCCGGTTTCACTTTTTGGAACGTGGCGGGATGTTTGCGAATCGTCGTGCCGGACTTCAAACGAGCCACATGACGACGTTGCTTATCCGCTGTGAAAATCCAGTTCATCGGCCCTTACCCAGTTGTTGTTGAACCAAATTCGCAGTCCCAGTGGTTCGAACTGGAAAACGGATCTCCTGATACCCCTGCCAATCCTCAATCGATCTTTCGCATTTCCGCCCGCAAGTCATTTAGTTTCTTCAACAACTTTGTTTCTCGCATGACACGAGGATGATCTTCGCAAGTGCAGGGAACGACCGCCGAATTCGATGTCCTGAAGAGCGGGTAGTAGTCTGTGATCGAACTTGCGATTGCAACAGCGAGCCCATCCGATTTTGACACCCACCGGTGATGCACCGACGGTCTGCAGGATTTCATCCATCCGATCGGCTCAAGCCTGACGTATGGCGGTCGGTTCGAAGCCGACGGTGCCTGCCGGAACGTGTGGGCCTGCCACCCAAAAAAGTCCAGTAGCGTCCCCCCGCACCCATCGTGTCACCGGCCAGCTGTTCGCGAATGAACTGGTTGTAAGGCTTATCTTCGTTGAAGCTCGAACAACGTTATCGCGGTACATCCACGCATTCTTGCGATACATGTTGCTTTCGGTGCCGTTTGTTTCCGCAGACCGAATGACGTCCAGCCAGTGTTGAGCCCAGCGTTCACCAAAATGGCAGCCAAGCAGGAGCAGCGAAGTCAGTACCATGTTTGCATGGGCTGAAGTCATCGTTTCTCTTCATCACGGACTTCCACCCGCATCCCGATGCTTCGTGATTCACAACACAACGTTGAAACACACTTTGGCGAGATTCTTGGCCCGGAGTGGTCGCGTGGCCAAACAACCCTACGAACCACACGAGCCTCGACTCCCTAATTTGCACCATTGTGGTTTGAGCTTTGCCTCCTTCAGCTCAAACAGTCCAATTATATCTACGTGGACCGGCCGACTCTTCCACCCGCCCGCTCCGAATTTGGCTAGGCCCGCCAGTGCTCGGAACTATTCCAAGACTCTGAGCGGGATGCCACTCCAATGGGACTCGCCTAGAGCAGCTCGAGCCACTCGTCGCCAAACTTGTTAGAGATCTTGTCTGTCAGCGCTGCGAAGAATGCATCGTCATCAGTGCCTCCGAGGAGCCTGTCTTTGCTGCTGTCGGCAAATGCCGTTTGGACTTCCTCCGGGCGTTCTCTTCCGACCAGAAACGCAGTATTGAGACGATCAGATGTCTTGCCTGAGCCGCCGCGGACGTTGCCCAGGCGTTCGGTGTAGTGTCGCGAGGAACTCCATTCAGCGCTGATTGAAAACAGTTCTTCGTCGGTTAGTGAAGTGGTAGCGCTTAGCAGCAGGTCTTCGCCCGCACCGCCGGTAAGCGTGTCCTGACCGGTTCGGCCTATTAGAAAGTCTCTGCCGGAACCCCCGGAAATCGAATCGTTGGCGTTCTCGCCATCAATCAAGTCGTCTCCGGACGAACCGATCAAAACATCCGCACCAGATCCGCCGAAGATCGTGTCGTCACCGGAGCCACCATTGATCGTGTCCCGTTTCGAACCGCCACGCAGCAAGTCGTTGCCGCTGGAGCCCACCACAGAATCGCGGCCGCCCCCGGCGTTGACGGTGTCATCACCTTCACCAGCGTTCGCTATATCCGCACCGTTACCGAGTTTCAGACGGTCGTCTCCGACGCCACCGGTCACAGTATCGATACCTGTTGCAGCCGATACAAAATCGTCTCCCGCGTTAGCGATGATGGAATCACGACCGGTACCGGTTCGAACGACATCGTTTCCAGCACCACCTACGAACGTGTCGTCACCAGAGGACATTCTGGCGTCGATTTTCGTTGAGACAGTCTCGGCCAGAACAGAGTCGTCTCCACCGTATGTACTGACTTCAATACGGACATAGTCAGAGACGTCGAAACTATACTCGGCTCCGTTCAGATCGACGGCGACCATACCATCAGCCTCACTCAGCGTGATGTCGTCGTCAATTCCGTCGGCACCTTTAAGCACCAACACACGACCGTGCAGGTATGCAGTCCCGTTATCATCCAGCACATCAACGACTACGGATTGATCAGAAAATCCCGCGGCAGTCGTTGTTATCGTGACACTTTGGGTTCCGTCTAAGAATTTGTCATCAATCGCCTTAACGGTCACGACAGCCGTCGTTTCCCCAGCTGGAATCGTCACCTCGGCTGGAATCGCGACCTCCGAGTCATCACTACTCCCGATCGCGACCACGAGATCCTCTGCCGTCGATGTGCCGCGCGTGACAGTGAGCGTGGTCGTATCCGAACCCCTCGCTTCTGAGATCTGAGAGTCAGCCAAGTCGAGGTGAAGGCCCTCCACAGGAAGTGGCACTGTGACAGCTGAACCGCCTGCTGGTGTGACAGCAACTGTGGCCGCAAATGTCTGCCCTCGTACTGCACCAGGACGTCGTAGTCGCCTTGAAAGACGTTGCTTACAAAAGATCCGTCCTGCGTTGTGCCTCGCACGTCACTCCACCAGGAACCAAACACAAGGTCTTCGTACGCCTGTCCGTTCGGCTTGATGCTAAAGTCAGCCCGATACAAAGCTGCATCAGGCAACCAGTGCGACGACTCCCAGAAGCCCCAGTGCAAGAACTGTTCAACAGCCGACTGGCTAAACGCCATCGTCAGGTAGTCACGAAGGTAGTCTGCCTGTAGTTGTTCGTCGCGTGAGTTCACGTCGAACTCAGTGATGGAGATCGGAACGTCAAACTGCGTGTGGTACGTTGTGACGAGATCTCCGAAGACTGCAATGTCAGTCAGATTTGCGTCGCCATAATGGCTTTGTTCACCGATAGCATCCAGTAACCCGGCTGTGTTTAGCTTGTCGAGCCAGTAGTCAAAGTTATCGCGATGACCTGTGTTGTTACCGTTGGATGAGAAGATCTGAAAATCGTTCAACGCCAGTCGAGCATCCGGGTCGATATCGCGAACCTGTTGGTACCAGTCCAGGATAATATCGTCGCCGAAGATGTCATAGACATCGGTGTTTGTGAAGGGCTCGTTGACAACATCCCATTCCAGAATCTTGCCTTTGAAAACAGTAACCACATCTTCGATACGAGCTTCGATCGTCGCACGAAGCCAGGTATTTGCAGACGCAAGGCCGTCAGACCCAACTCTGGAGTCATACTCATTCCAAACGCTCGCCGGCATGGCTTTGCGACTGGGCCAGATCGCATTGTGTCCGCGTAGGTACAGGTTGTTGTCAACCGCGAAGTCCGTCGCATCCAACGCGCGCTGGCGGTTTTGCAGCATGCCCGGCCACTTGTGCGAATTCTCTATTACAACCGTGTTGAACAGCCGTTTGATCTCGCTCTAATACTTCAGAGCTGCGTCGTTTCCGTTCTCATCGAGTTTGTTGCGAGATGCACTGATGGCTGAACCGAACTTAAACGCGTGACGGTTCTGCCGGAGACTAACAACCGCACCAGCCAGTGGATTCCCGTTGGTGTCAGTCACGTTAACAGTGACATCGCTCATTCTTTCCGCAGCGATACGATCGTCAGCTGAGTTACGCCACACATCGCCGCCATCGCGTCCCGCGTACGTGGTAGCCGGAAACTGTTGTGGTAGCTCTTCGATGTCGACGGGGTTGTCGAGATTTTGCCAGGTCAACCCTCCAATCTGAACAGTCTGTAGATCGTGACCGAGGTTAAAAACGAACTGCAACCCATTCGCACTGAAATCATCAGTCGATGAGATATCGAACGTGAAGAACTGCCAACCTGAGTTCAGGTTGATTTGTCGATTGAAGAGCGATCCAAAAGTATCTGTACGCTGCATCGTCAGCGCAGCCCGCGGATTGGTTCCGGCTGTTGCCCGTGCGTAAAACTCTACTCGCATAAGGTCGCCGTTCGAGACCCTCACTTCGTTTCGTTCGACTGCCTGGAAGTGCCAGTTTTGAGCCGGGACGTTAGTCGTCTCAACCTCATACGCAGAATCAAATGGTTGTCCCGACACGCTCACACTCTGAGCACGACCCCACGTTCCGCCGTTCAGATTGTTCAGCCGCAAATTGGTTTCCGGAGCGAGCGTCCTCGGTGGACCATAGTTGACCAGCGTGAAGTCGGTGAACTGAAGCGTTTGAACCTGATGGCCAAGGTGGAAGCCGAAGCTGGCTTCGCCGATCGCGTAGGTTTCCTTCGAAACAAATGGAATCTGGATTCGCTGCCAGTCAGTGCTGACGGGAATCCCCTGCGAAAGTGATTTCGTAAACGGGGAGCCCGATCGCTCAAAGATGGCAGACACTTTGCCCGGAGCACCGATCGATTTCATTCGAAACTCAACAAACAGGATGTCCCCCGCTACCACCGGACTGTCAATATTCTGTTTCAGTTGCGCGTTGAATACGCTGCCCGGCTTCCTTGTTATTGCCGCTTGAATTACGTCGCCGTAGACCGGATCTGTTTCCCTTGTGAACGTCCCGCCGAACCTCGTAAAGTCCGCGAGGGCGATCCCGTCCCAAAGCGATTCGCCTCCGGCCTGGGCGTCGCGATCGTCCTGAATGCGACCATTTACCGTACGCTCGCTTTGCAATCCGACCGTGTAGTCAGCGGACGACAGCAGTTCGATAACGACGGACTCGTCGCCTTCGACACTTGTATCTGTGGTCGGCGCCACCTCAAGGGAAACAGACGCGGAGCCGGCAGGAATGGTGATTGACCCCGGCAGCGTCAAGTAGTCAGCTCCGTTAGTTGCCTCGCCGCGTGTCGTATAACTGACGGTAAGCGGAGCCACCAAAGAACCATCACGGACGATTGTGAAGACAGCCGTCCTGCCAGAACCCTCTGCTACATTCGGATCCGCGGCGTAGATACGCACCGACGACTGGACTGGCGACAGGTTCTCACCGGGAATGACTTGGATCGAGTTGTCACCGAGGCGTTGCCAGCCTACGGCCAGATGATCAGCCACGGAAACGGTCGCCGAAGTCTGTGCCTGCATCTGCCGTCGCCTCAAACGAATTGAGCGAATCGGCAACGTCCGGACTTAGTGGGAAGCGGCCATGCGAAGTCAGGTCAGAGACATCACCGCCCGGGATGTCATCAAATCTCTCGTAGGTTAATGAACCGCGGCCAGATGGGTGCAGTCGTTCCGTGGGGACAATCTCCCGAG
>JBGCDN010000548.1:0-3387 GCA_045105495.1 Planctomycetaceae bacterium | reverse complement strand
GGGGCGTCCAATGAACCAAACTTCACCTCGCAGCCACGAGCGATGAGGAAGTTGTAAAGCTTCATCGCGTGCGAATGTTCTTCCTGACTTTGCAGCTGCATCCACTTCGCGCTGCCAAGGAAGTTGTTCAGCTCGCAGTACGCGGACATGGCGAGGTACGAGTACGACGAGCTGAGTTCGATATTGATTTGCTTGTTAAGAGCGTCTTGAACGACTTGAGGTAGCATGGTTTTTTGTCTCCGAGTGTTGTTTTCGGAGATTGTAGGCGCCAGTTGAGATCAGGAAAGCAAGTGCTGGGAAGACGTGAATTTCGCGGCGAATCGCGTCGTCACTTAAAAGATCCGCAATTTTGGCTGTTGAGGAGCCACGACCAATTCTTGTTCAACCTGACAGAGCTGGGCGGTGATATTTTCACTGCAGACTTGCCAGCGAACCTGAAAGTCGTCGAGGTTCGATTCCGTTCGAGCGATCCATTCATCCAAAGAACCGAGCTTTTCATCGAGCCTTTCGACGGCATCTACCAAGCGGCTTTGAGAGGAAGGAACGATCAGTTCTGGCGCGGAATGAGGCATCAATGTGCTCCGAAGTACAATCGCTCGTGGCTGAAACGCGATCGGATTGAGGTGAGTCTGCGGTTGTTTGTACAGATGAAGATCGACCCTTCGGTCTGCGCAGTTTAAGGAATGGTCGAAAGCTGCGGCGGCTGTTTGCGAGCCGTCTGATTAGTTCGATTACGGCCTGAGGGGCAGGTTTTCTGTAAGTTCGGATTATTCCGGCGTGAGCCATCGCTGGGAATCGTGCGTTCCTAAAAGCAGATTCGACGTTTTCTTGCCAATCGAAGTCTTGTGGTTGAGCGAATTTGCTTCGGTCACGGATCGTGTAGAATTGAACGACCAAGACTTCTTCGACCACCTAACGAGATCAGATTCAATGCCCAAATGGCTCTCAAAGATTGACCCGCGTCGCAACAAGCGATCCGCGCCGTCATCGGAGCCACAGGCGTTCAAAGTTGTGTGTCGATGTGGCGAATCGGCACTGGGAGTCCGGCTCTCGCGGTTTCAACAAGTGATCTGCAAGCAGTGCGGGGAGCCTCTGTTTGTCCTTCCACGCAATGTTTACCCGGCACCTCCCCCACCAAAGCCGGAAGCGAAAGAGGTTCCTGCGAAAGAAGAAGAGGACGAGGCTCTGACTGAAGCTGCGGAGATCGAGAAGAAGCCAACAGCGGCCGATGGGTTGCTGGGCGAACTTGCTGCGGAATCGAAAGGCCTGACGAAGAAGGCCAAGCGAGATCAGGAAGAGATAAAGCAGCGTCGGAAAGAGAAGCAACGAACGGACGGCGCGAAGTCGCGCCGTGGGAAAAAGAAAGCGGCTCGCGAAGCGGCTAAGGTCGAACAGCAATCCAACCCCTTGCTGGCCAAGGTCCCACTTAGGCAACGGATTCGTCGTCAGCTCTCTCCGTTTCGTCTGATTGTGGCTGCGGCCATCCTTGCCATCGGAGGAACCGCTTGGTGGCAGATTAGAAGTCGCAGCATCGAAAGCGCGCGGTTGCGTTTCGATTCGGCTCGAAAAAAAGCGGTTCGTCTTCTCGATGAAGGCGACTTTGCCGGAGCCGAGCCGCTGCTGGATGAAGCTGTCGCCGCGGCTGACCTGACTGATCGACAGGATCGATTCTCTATCCTGATGCGTCAGCTCCGCTCGGAAGCCAACGTTGTGAATAATCTGTCCGACGGTGCATTCGGCGATGCTGTGGCTCGCGCGACGGCGGCTAGTCGGGAAGAGATGGCCAGCACGCTCATGGCTGAATTTGGCGGACGCTGGATGGTTCTCGATACGTGGATTCGTCCGGTCGAAACCAACGATGCCGGGCTGACGGATTTTGAGGTCGATGTGCCGCTGCTTTTGAATGACATTTCTCTCGTAGCAAACGTCACCACGACTCGGTTTGATGTTCTGAACGTAGGCGAGAATGGCCAACCAGTCGTGTTCGCAGCCAAACTGTTGTCTTGTGAAGCTGTTGGCCAAGGGAAGAAAACACAGCTCTCTTTACGGTTCGATCCGAATTCGATTCGACTTTGGGCAACGACAAAGACCTATAAGTTCATGGGCTTCCAAGACGACGAAGTTCCGGAACACCTAAGTCAGCAAGCTGATATTCTTGGAGTCGAAGAATGAAGAACTCCGGATATGCCGCGGTGATGTTTGGTGTCGTAGCACTGTTGCTTTCCTCGCCGACATCGACATTCGCGCAGGATGCGATTGATCTGCAGCAGTTCAATGAAATGCAAGCAGAATGGCCAGCGATGGCAAAGGCGAAGAAACGCATAAGCCTCGAAGGCCGCTTCGCCGCCCGGGCAGGCAACCTTGTGCGGCTCCGGAAGAGCGACCTTGTTTTTCGCGTTCGTGAAAGCGTTTCGATTCCCAGAATGAAAAGTGGAAACAGTGTTGAGTTAATTGGCTATCTGCAGCCAAAAGACGGCGCGATGGAATTCGCAGTGGTGAGGCTCGCGGAGGGTCTGCCGGATGTGGAACGACTTGAGCGGCGAAGAAATCGGCTCCCGAAAGATAGGTTCCAGCCTTGGTACGACCTCGCCGCCTGGGCTAGCCGTCGTGCGGCCTTCTATGCAGATGGTGATCTTCTGCAGGAAAGTCGGACGCTCATCGACAACGGTTTTCGGATTGAACGTGAGAGCATCAAAGACGACGACTATAAGTCGCTACGGTTGCTGGCGAACCGCGCCGACGAAATGCAAATTGATGTCGCTCTGCGGGCAGAACTTATTCACCAATCGCTGCGGTGGGAATGGAAGAAACTTGCATCAAGAAAGCCGCTCACGAAACAGGACAAACAGAAGTTCCTGGACCGCTTGTCCAAAGAACTGAAGGGCGCGCAAACGCCGATTCGCTTGAAGGAAACGAAGCTCAAGAAAGCTTACCGCCACAAGCCCGAACGGACATACGCCACCGCCGGGCTGTCAGATCGGCTGCTGCTGCATCGCTTGTTTTACCGAGAGGTTCTGCTGCCGATGATTGTTGCCGAAGCGAAAGATGACGGCAGCAACGGCAACATGATCGCACAGGCGATTCGCAAACAGATTCCTGAAGAATTCGATCTGGCCGCAGACTACGACACGGCAGCTGTGCAGTTCCGAGTTGGCATTTCCGAAACATTGACGCGGTCTGAGATGCTGGAGCTCGTCGATCAGTTGGAACGAACCAATCAGGGGAAACTTGCGGATGCAACGAAGGTGAAATGGGTGCGTGCATCGGCTCGCAGGCTGGCCGGACGTGGCCCTGCTGGATTGGTTCAGGCGGCCAATGAGTTTGATGCTCTACTGGGTGACAAAAAGAAAGCCGTAGCTCTGCTAAAGCAAGCGTGGGACCAAAGTT
>JBGCDN010000547.1:0-6952 GCA_045105495.1 Planctomycetaceae bacterium | reverse complement strand
CAAAGAAGTGGCTTCCGTTGATTCACCACTCAGTCTGCTCGCCCGGATCGAGCGGAAGAAGGTCGAGCCTGAAGAGGCGCGGCGACGTCTACACGGCACGTTGCTTGGTGAAGGTGGGACAGCGGCATTGTTGATCACGCTGTCTGAGGATGGCAGAGCCGAGCCTCGAAAAGCGATTCAGGCGATTGAAGATGCTGCGTTTGACATTGGCATTACGGAGTCTGAACTCCGAATCGGAGGTGAAGCTGTTACGGCCAACGCGATTGATGAAGAGGTTCGAAAAGCGACCTGGAACACAATCGACCCAATGCAGCATCCACCGGTTTTCCTTATTTCCGCGCTCTGTGGACTGCTTGCTGCCTTCGCTGCACTACGCAGCCTGAAACTCGGCATTGTTGTAATTGCGGGAGCTTGCCTGACCGCGCTTCTAACCACAACAATCATCGCGCTTTCCGGCCATACGATGAATATGGTTCTCATTGTGATGCCGACACTCTTGGTGGTTCTTACATTGTCTGCGGCAATTCACCTGGTGAATTACTGGCGTCATGCGAAACACGAAAAGACGATCGACCCGATACGAGTTGCAATCTCTCAGGGATGGCGACCATGTGTTCTTGCTGCGATTACGACCTTGATTGGCTTGTTGTCCCTGTTGATCAGTGAACTAAGTCCGGTTCGTGATTTCGGACTGTTTTCTTCAGCTGGTGTGGTGCTTGGTTTGGGAATCGTGCTTGTTGGTCTTCCAGCCATGTTGCGGTTGTTCTTTGCAAATCCCAAGGCGTTGACCGCAAAGCATGGCCGCCGACGTCGCCCACTAGAATCTGCCGACATCTGGAGGCGGTTTGGCAGCTCTCTTGCTCCAAAGAAGCGGCCTGGTGCCGTGGGGTCAGTGATTCTCTTTCGCGCGTGTACAAGCGGCCTGAACCATGTGCAGACCGACGTGAAGGTGATTCATCATTTTCCAGCAGATTCGGACGTCGTCAGAAACAGTCAGTTCATTGAGTCACACATTGGCGGTCTTTCACCAATTGAGGTTCTGATCCAATTTGACGACAGAACTCCTGAGAAACAGACATTCCTTGAACGCATGGATTTCGTCCGCAACATTCAAGACAAGCTGCGCGACCACCCGGGAATCAGTGGAGCGATCTCTCTGGCTGATTTCGATACAAGCTATCCGCGTCCGGGCTCAAAGGCATCAACCTTCAAGAGAATGCGTTACCACAGACGATCGCACGACACAGAACGCCGAATAAAAAACGGTGAGATCGATGGAACCGCACGATACTTCGCGGCACCGGACAGGAAGTTGGGAGAAGAATGGCATCAGCACGATCCACGCAATGAAGTCTGGCGAATTAGTGCTCAGGCCTACCTGCTGGGAGATCAGAGTACAGACGCGCTCACGTCGGACGTTGACCGGATCGTTGGACAATCGGTTGCGGGTCAGGTTGGTGTCGGTCATGTCGTGACAGGTTCAGTTCCGTTGTTCCTCCAGGCTCAGCAGGCAATGCTGACAAGTCTCACGCTGAGTTTTGCATTGGCCCTTGCCATCATTGCTTGCACGTTGGCATTTATGCTGGGTGATATTCGGTCGGGAATTGTCAGCGTCCTGCCGTGCCTCATGCCGGTTGGTATTGTCTTTGGGCTGATGTCATGGAATGGTTTGGTTCTTGACATCGGAACCATCCTGACGGCTTCTGTCGCCCTTGGCATTGCGGTCGACGACACCCTGCATTTGCTGACATGGTATCGGAAAGGAATCGCCAATGGAGACGATCAGCAGACGGCGGTGACGACTGCTCTGAGTCACTGCGGACCCGCGATGACTCAGACAACAGTCGTTGTCAGTCTCAGCCTTCTGGCGCTCTATCCGTCACCGCTATCTCTCATCAGTCAATTCGGTTGGGTGATGGCCGCCCTGTTAGCCGTCGCGCTTCTGGCTGAATTGGTTCTGCTTCCCGTGCTTCTCCTCGGGCCTCTCGGACGCTGGATTGCACAACGGGACAAGGAAGCTTCTTCAGGAAATTCGCGAAGGAAAGTTTCAGGTAGGCTCACTCCCTCAAGAGCCGTCAACTAAGGAAAAGGCATGATTCGAATCAAGACAACTCTGGCTCTCACACTTGTTGCGATTCTTGCAATCGCGGTAACGCGGGGGCACAGCGGTCAGAACTCGCAGATTGAACAACAGACGGACTCGCAGGCAAGGTCTGAGGCGAAGCGGAAGCAGCGGGAGCAAGAGAATCAGCTAGGACCCATCACGCCAACGCAGATCTTCATGAGAGACAAACTGCGGATCAGCAACCAGATTCTTCGCGGTCTGTCGACAGATGAGTTTGACGATGTAATCAGCGGAGCTGACCGACTTACGAAAATGAGTAAGCGATCACATTGGCAGCGCGCAGGGAACCCCGTTTATGCTCAGGATACAGCGGACTTTCTTGACAACATTCGACTGCTACGCGGCATGGCTGAGGATAAAAATCAAGCCGGTGCGACTCTTGCGTTTTCTCAGTTGATGGTTCGCTGTTCTGACTGTCACAACCACGTGCGATCTCCAAAAGTTGCGGTCTTGGGAGGTGGTGGCATTGATGAGGTCGTCGCGTCAGAAACTGCGACGAGGGAGCTGACCACGATGATGGCCTTCGCGAACACGGAATGGTTCTAGTATCGAAGAAACACGGCACACATACGCAAAGTCTGCGACGTCCAAGGATTTCTAAGATTAACAAGCGAACCGGGTCACCGAGGCAATCGCCTGAGGCAGAGTTTCGCCCATGCTGCGTGAAGCCACGCCATGCCGTTGAAAATGTGAAGCGAAAAGAACAGCAGTACGAATCCGCCAGCGGACAGAAGCGCGGCTTCGAATGGCGTGTCGATCTTCCATGAGCCAACTGTCAGGTTTGCAGCAGGTTGCCGTTCCAGAATTGGCATCAGGATCAAGCCAATAGAGAGCGAGAGCAGTCCGCCAGTGACGAAAAGCGTGATGAGCCCTACAGGAAACTTCACAAGCAGATATCCGATACCGGCCCAGCCTTCGCGGCTGACCATCAGATCGCGAGCCTTCTGTAGAACAGTTCGGTCTGCAGTGGGCTCGACCGAATTCGATACGACTCGCGACGGAATCGACGTGCGCAAAAGGCTGTGGGCGAGCATGCGTTCGAATTCAGTGAGCCCTTTGACAGCGAGGAATGTTCCCAGGAAGACGAATAGGCCGACCCAAACGATCACGGTTGTTAGCCCCAGTGAGAGGCCGATAACCAGAAACGCAAAGTAGAACAGGCCCAACGGTATGGACAGAAGCAGATACAACAGGTTTCGATACGTTTGGGAGTCCGCAGCTGCGGCGATGAATCCACCGTCCGGGATTGGACCAGGCAATGGTGGGCTTGCGGTGTGCGGATTGGCAGAACTTTGAGCCGCGTCCGTGGTGGCTATCGGCCGACGCTTTATCGAGTCACCGATAGCATGCATGTCTGACTTCAGCTCACTGACTCGCTGATACCGGAGCGAAGGCTCCTTCTGCAAAGACTGGAGTACGACCTCATCCAGTCGCGCATCCAGAGAGACTTTTTGAGATGGAGGAGCGAACCGGCCCAACGGCAACTCGCCGGTCAGGAGTTCATAGATAACGACTCCTAACGAGTAGATGTCGGCTCGATGGTCCACATCCAGGGGCCGCTCGAATTGTTCCGGGGCCATGTAATGCATCGTTCCCATGACCTGGTTCGCCTTGGTCAGGGCTGGTACTTCTGTCTTTTTACCCAGAAGCTTCGCCAATCCGAAATCAGCGATTTTCACATGGCCGGTCGTATCGACCATGATGTTCTCAGGCTTGATATCCCGATGCACGATTCCGTTGTTGTGGGCAAACTGCAACGCGTCACAAATTGACGGAACGATTTCCAACGCTTGCCGCGGATGAAGCTTACCGGCGCTTAGCATTTGGCGAAGGTTGATACCGTCGATGTATTCCATGATGAAGTAGTGAGTGTCAGCCACCTGACCAAAGTCGTACACCGTCACGATGTTCGTGTGATTGAGCGCCGCAAGCGCGTTGGCTTCACGGGCGAAGCGATCAGCGAACCCCGCAGACGCTTGCACTTCCGGTCGAATGATCTTCAATGCGACCAGTCGATTCAGGCTCGTTTGCCGAGCGCAGTAGACATCACCCATGCCTCCACGCGCGACCATGTGCAGGATCTCCAGCTTTGGGAAAAGAGCCGCGAGATCTCCAAACGACGCGGCTTCTTCATTGGACGCGCCAATGTGCGCCGCCGTTGGTTGCATCTTCGATTCGCTATCGCCCTGAGAGGCGCTCAATCCAAGCTTTAGCAGGCATCCGGAGCACGGTGTGTCAGGCGAACCGCCGGAAAGAGCCGTACCGCATTCAGAGCATTTGAGGTGCGGTTGATCTGACTGGCGTGAGGTTCCGGAATTCATGTTGGTTCGCGGCCTTCTGTCGAACTGTCCTGTCAGCAAACTCTACAGAAGCATTCCGTCAGAAAGGTTGCACAAAAAATTAAGAAACTTCAATCGGTACATACCGCGAACGCTTGGTGTCGTGTCTCTCGTATCGTGGTGGTCAGAGGTTAGTCGCTGAAAACGCTGAATAATTGCTGTATTTCTGAGTCGACTTCTTCAGCTGTCGAAACCGTATTTGCAATATCAGCTCTCAAAATCTCACCAAACCGTTGACGCATTCTGTGAACGGCGACCTTCACCGCGACTTCAGACATCGACAGTTGGCCTGCTGCTTCGGCGAGAGTTCCTTCATTGTTTTTACCGCCGAGGAACTTCTTAAGCGTATCGAACTGATGAGCCTTTCCTCGATCTGCGAATTCGGACCCGAGCGCGTCGGTCACACGTTCAAGCAATGCTTTGACCCATTGCTTTTGGTAAAGCAACTCAGGTGTCTCAGCATGTGACGGCTCCCTGCGATACCGGATGTCTGCCTCGCCAAAATCCAGAGACAACAAAGCCCTGCCGCCGCCGCGTTTTTGGGCCCTGCCCTTGTCCCACTGATTGATCAGGAAATGCTTCATCGCGGCAAGAAGGAACGAACGAAACTTTCCACGATCTGGATCGACTTTCTTCAGGTCGTCGCGTTGAAGCAGGTCTGCAAAGAACGCTTGCGTCAAATCTGCTGCAGCGTCTGCATCATTTCCTTGCCGCCGAACATACGTGTAAAGCGGATACCAGTATGCCTGACACAATTCCTGCAGCGCTGAGTTCGCTGCGGTTGGGTTGTCGTTGTTGACGGCTCGCACAGTGCTCCACTGCGTCGTGGCGAACTGACGATTGCCGCCGAAATGGGTTTTGCTGGACATCTCCTCATTATAAAGGAACTTCAAAACTTCCTGTAACCATTCACTTCGTTTCCTTCTGACATGGCAGACAACCCATTCCATGAGGGACGGCATGAAGCAAAACGACAGACCACTCGCAAAGTCAAAGACACCACGCCAAGCAGCGCCACAACAGCTTGCGCTTGAAATAGACGGGCTCACTAAGACGTATTCGAATGGTGTTAAGGCGCTCGATGGTGTCACACTCTCGATTCCGACCGGAATGTTTGGGTTGCTTGGGCCCAACGGGGCTGGCAAATCGACGCTCATGCGGACAGTGGCGACATTGCAGGAACCTGATGCGGGCTCGGTTCGTCTACGAGGTGTGCGGCAGGGTGACGGAGCGGTTCGCGATCTCGATGTCCTCACGCAGAAGCAGGCCGTTCGTGAAGTTCTGGGTTATCTGCCGCAGGAATTTGGCGCGTATCCCAAGACGTCAGCTCTAGTGATGCTCGACTACTTGGCGGCTTTGCGAGGGTTTAGTGACAAAGCCCAGCGGCGCGAGGTGGTCGAGTTCATGCTCCACCGCGTGAACCTCTACGCGCACCGACGAAAAGCGATCGACAGCTACTCGGGCGGAATGAGACAGCGGTTCGGCATCGCCCAGGCACTAATCGGTGATCCGAAGCTGTTGATCGTGGACGAACCAACGGCTGGTTTGGATCCGGGAGAACGAAACCGGTTCTACAACCTGTTGGCCGAAATCGGTGAGAACATCATTGTGATTCTCTCAACCCACATTGTGCAGGACGTGCGCGAACTGTGCACCAGTATGGCGATCATCAACGCAGGGAAGGTGCTGTTTGCTGGTTCGCCGGACAAAGCAGAATCGCAACTTGACGGTCAGGTTTGGCGTAAGAGTGTAAGCCGCGCGGAACTCGTCGAGTGTCGAGAACGGTTCCGAGTGATCTCCATGAAGCATGTCGCTGGCCAGCCAGTAATTCATGTCCTTAGCAAGACGATGCCGGATGCTGATTTCGAGCCTGTGGCTCCTGGTCTCGAGGACGTCTTCTTCGCGAGCACCATCTGACTAGCCGGCTCGATTTGCATCCGTCTGTTCTCTTCTTTGTTGCCGGCATCCGTTGGAGTACCGCTATGTTCATTCACTTCCTGAACTTCGAGTTCAAACACTGGCTTCGTAGGCCTGCTTTCTACATTTTTAGCGTGGCTGTCGTGGTGTGTGCCTTTCTTATTTCGAGCGGGGATCGAGTGCAAATCGGGACGCGACTGGACACGGTGAACCACAACGCGCCATTTGCAATTCAGTCTATGTACGCCGACTTCTCGCTGGTCTGTGTGTTGTTGGTGACGACGTTCGTTTCAGCCGCCGCTATTCGGGATTTCACGTTCCGAACTGACGAGTTGATTTTCACTCGACCGATCAGGAAGTTTGACTACCTGCTCGGCCGGTTCTGCGGAGCGACGTTGCTTTCGCTGGTTCCGTTGCTGGGCATTTCTATTGGAATTCTTCTGGCATCCATTTCGCCCGGAGATGCAGCAGACAGGTTCGGACAGACAAGCTGGTCCGCCCATGTATTGGGTTTCGTCTTATTCGCGGTGCCAAATACGCTCTTCATCGCGTCCATCATCTTTGCTCTGTC
>JBGCDN010000546.1:0-9017 GCA_045105495.1 Planctomycetaceae bacterium | reverse complement strand
CTCGATATCCTCACCGCCAGACGCAAGTCCGACATCACTGCCATCGAAGAATATCTCGTGAGTCCACATCTCATCAGAATAGACCGTCAACCGAACAACATCTGAGTCATCGATCCGAAGTGTTGAGCCATCGCTATTCTCAACATCTGCCGGCGTGTTGAGGCTGTAGTAGAAGATGTCAGCAAGCGACTCGCCAGCGCGAAGCGTTCGTCCGACGACCGAATCAACGACCTCGGTAGTCTGGTGGAATGCGTCAATCGACGCGTCTGATGACAGGCCAACATCCTGTCCCGTCAAAGTCATCGGCCCCCGATAGCGCCCTTCGGTCTTACCGCCAGATGCAGTCATCTCGAACGTGAACACGTCACTAGCCGCTGGCGTCAGACTGGCAACTGTTGCAGATGCGTTGGTCGTGAGGTGAAGCGTTGTTCCATTCGGATCAACAGACAGGCCAGCAACATCCTCTGTGCCCTTCAGATTTGCATCGCTGCCGTCGAACCACCTTTCCCAGCTGCCAGATGTTTGAGAACCTGTTTTGCTGGGCGTGAATGCCACAACGTCTTCGTCTTTGAAATTCGGAATCTCTTCAAGTGACCCATTCGCCTTGAGTGAAAGCAGTAGGGTTCCGTCGCTCAACTCGGAGACCCCATCAATCTTGGCGGCGTTCTTCAAACCAACGTCGCTACCATCGAAGTACACATCCCAGACCCCGGTAGTTTCTTCACCAAGAGACGACGGCGTAAACACCATCAGATCGCCACCCTTGGCGGTCGCGCCGGGCACTTTTGCGTTACCTTTGGTGGAGATCAAAAAGCTGCCATCATCACGAACAGACAGGCCATCAATATCTTCATTGCTGGAAGCCAGTCCGACATCACTACCGTCGAAATAGATCTCATGAGCCCACGTATTCGTGGAGAACACAGTGAGCTTCACAATGTCAGAATCGTCTACCGACAGTGTCGATCCGTCGCTGTTCTCCAGTTCGCCCGGAGCCGCAAGGCTGTAGAAAAACACGTCCGCAGTAGTGCTTGTCAGCAAAAGCCGCTCTTCCACCGCTTCTACCGTCGAGTAGCTGCGTTCAGCCTTTCGAACGCGGCGTCGACGACGAACTGACGGACGGGACAAAGACGTAAGAAACGAGCGAAAAGGTAGCTGGGATGGCACGCGGAGCTCCACTAGACGTAGTCATTCCAGAGCTAAACGCGTTGTCTCGGCGGCACCGGACACCAAATTCCAATTTTGCGGATAATCCGAAAGCGGGTGAGAACAAGCCCGAGCTACTCGCCGGCTTCTATCTGTCGCCGAAGCAGCTCATTGGCCAACCGCCGGTAGCTCGGTGAAGCTTGATTCAATACTCGCTTCGCTTCGGCCAAGTGCTTCTCAGCAGCGACTTTGTTACCACTCCGCACAGCGAACAACGCACGGACGTAAGGTAGATAGGCCGGAGAGCTCTTTTTGTCGGTCGGCGCGGCGACTGCCATCGCCAGTTGATTGTTGGCCCCTACTTGATCGCCATTTCTCATCAGCAACATCGCAAGGCAGAGATGAAGTCGCTGCTTGCTCACAGATTCTGACTCAAGAAGACGGCGTGAGTTTTCGATTGCAAGTTCGTAGTTTTGAGTCGCATTTGGAACCAGAGCCATCGTCCACAGGGCGAGGTGAGCTTCGCTAACATCTTCGGCGACCACATGATGAGCCAAGAGCCTCTCTGCACATTGTTGGACTGTTGACACATCGTCATGCGTTGATGCCAAGAGTGTCGCAAGACAAAGTATTGGTGTCTTGAGCGGCTCTCGAAGCCGCACAAGTTCCTGGGCCGATTTCCAAGCTGTACGAGAATCGGTGACGACCGATCCAAGCATGCCCGTTGCGTACTCTTCGACGAGGCTACGGGCGACTCGTCCTGAACCGGCGAACCTCGCACCTGATTCCGCGTTCCAGATGTAAAACCGGCCAGCCTCATCCATGGCCCCCAATTTTTGTCCTTTCGGAGACCACGCTACATGCACGACGGGGTTTTCAACGTCAAAATTGAGCAGCACATCGCCGGTCTTTGAATCCCAGACACTAACTCGTCGGTCCGCTCCGCCAGAAGCGATCCGATCTTCGCTGGGATGCCAACTCAACGACTGCACAGCCAGTCGGTGAATCCGTTTTCGCAAGATCGATTCCAACCCGGGTGTCTCGAAAATGTGGCAGTGGCCCTCTTTGTTTCCGGCAACGATGCTTTCAGAATCCGGGCTCCAAGCAACGGAATCAACTAGCACCCGACGATTACCCACGTTCTTCCGCTCTACAAGTTTACCCGTCTTGGCGTCGAACAGGTTGACCCACCCGGCCCACTGATACGTACCGCCATCAGACGGCATTCCCCCCCCTGCAGCAACGATCGTTGATTGATCGGGAGCCCATTGAACGTCCGAGATCATTGTTAGTTGCTCTGAGCCGAGGGGAGTCTCTTTCTTCGAATGAAGATCTCGAATCCGGAGCCTGCCTGTGGGGAGATAGTTGTTCGAGAATCGACTGAAAACAACTTCATTTGTGGACTGCAGATTCGGCCATACAGAACGAGTGTCTTTCAGAAAGCCCCTATCACTCTGAACCGCCGCTTTGTGAATTGGTGACACAGACATTCCCATACCGCTGACACGGCAAACATGCGTTTGCGATAAAAGTCGACCGCGGGATGTAGCCTCCGTTCGGTTCACCACTGCACCTGTCGCTGCATCGCGGTCCATGACCGCGCGCTTGGTATGCGAAAAACGGATAGTGTCTTCATCAACCCAAACAAAGCGGGGCCGGTTGCGAATGCCGCGTTCGATGACCTTGTCTTTACGCACAAATGTTGTCTGTGCGGCCGGCTGTTTGAGAGGCCAAACGAGAACTCGGCCATCGTTACCGGTGCTAGCGAGCCGCGAAGAATCGGCTCTCCAACAGACTTGAGTTACTGCACCGCGGTGTCCAACGAAGCGGCTTAGCGGTGCAAGCTCATTCGCCGACCAGACCTTAACGGAACGATCGTCGCTGCCGCTGGCGACATGCTTACCGTCAGGACTCCACGCGACAGAGTTGACCTTGCCAAGGTGAGCAGACTGTCGCGTCTGAACTTCCATGGTCTTCGCGTCAACCAGCAACAACTCGCCCGACTCGTTCCCACAAGCCAACACGGACTTCGATGGATGCCATGCCGCAGCACTAATTTTGCCTTCGTCGCACTTCCGGAGAACCTTCAGCGAGTCCGCATCCATAATCGACATAAAGCTAGATCGTACAGCCACCAACAACTCAGATCCGGACGGATTCCATTCGACAGCTGCGACCCCGGAACCCCGATCTATTCTCGTCTTACTAAGCGTGCGCCAGCTCTCCTCCTGCTTCTGCCAGACGACCAACGTGTTGACATCTGGTAGCCCATCGATCTTGATCGCACCAACAACCAGTCGGTCGCCGTTTGGGCTCCACCTCACATGCCGATGACTGCCGGTGTTCTCATCGAGTTCAATGACATCACCTGACTCAACTTCAAGGATTCGAACCTTCGCGTCGTTTACCGCCGCTCCCCACGCCAGACGATTCTCAGTTGGGTGCCAATCAACGCCCACCTTGATTGTTTCACCGTTGGGGATGCTCATTCGTTTCTCGCCAGTCTCCGCATCCCAAATGACGGCCCCCAAGCCATCCCAATGCGTCGTCGCCAAACTATTGCCATCGAAACTCCAGTCGATAGACGGAACGTTGGCAGGGCTGGCAATCCAACCTGCGACACTCGGATCGGCCAGTCCGAGTAAATAGAACCACTCCCAGCCCCGGCCATCTCTCTGGTCGATTCGCGGATAGTGGTTCAACAGACGCGCGGCCGCCTCCACTTCTTGTTGGTCTTCAATGAACGCCGAAGCCAACCCAATGTCTGACAGGTACAACGCCCGCTCAGCTCGATTGCGTTGTTCGCGTTCTCGCTTTGCTGAGGCAGTTGCTTCGGCGGTTGCGGTATTCGCCAACTGGTTGGCGGCGATGAGTTCAGTGTTCTTGCCATCTAGTTGAGAATTGCGTTCATCGAGTGTCTGGTTCAACTCACCGAGCGTTTCGTTTTGTGAATCAAGTTCGCCGTTCAATTCAGTGAGTTCAGCATTTTTGCCACTAACGATCGAAGAGAATGCCATCAGTCCGGCGATCGTGACGAACAGAACAGCCGCCGTGCTGGCTGCCAGCGTCTGGTGCTTCCGCAGCCAACGTCGAATACGCTGCGCAAGTGGTTCTGCATAAACAAGAACCGGTTCGTCGGCGAGGAACCGTTCGATCTCCTCCGAAAGTTCAAGAGGGCTTGCGTAGCGGTTAGCGATCTCAGTTTGCATTGCCCGACGGCAAACTGCTTCCAACGCTTTTGGAATCGTTGGCTGTACTTCGCGAGGAGGAACCAGACGCCCTGCCTGCACATCGGCCAACACAGCCAGAAGGTCTTTGCCAGAAAACGGCTTCCGCCCAGTCAGCATGTAGTAAAGAGTCGCGCCCAGCGAGTAGACATCGCTGGCGGCCCCAAGTTCTTCGAGCCTGCCAGCGGCTTGTTCTGGCGGCATGAACGCGGGCGTCCCCAGCGCACTGCCCGTGACTGTCTGCGATGTTCCACTCGCTGAGATTGGTTGAAGATGAGCTTCTCCGGCGTCAGTCGGTGGAGCCTCATCACCCTGCGTCTTCGCCAGTCCCCAATCGACGACCAATGTCTCACCATACTTGCCCAGCATGATATTGCCGGGCTTCAAGTCTCGGTGCAGCACACCTCGACTGTGCGCGTATTCGATGGCCTGGCAAACGTCGACAAAGCGACCCAACAACTTCCGAAATTCAACGCTGGCAAAATCCAACCGCGTTGATTCACCATCTTTAGCTCGATGAAACTGGTCGGCCGCATCTCGTAGGCTATCGCCTTTGATGAACCGCATTGCATAGAACGGACGACCGTCTTCGTACTGCCCCATGCCGTAGACAGGGACGATGCCCGGGTGCTCCAGTCCACCAGTAACCTCAGCCTCTAGCAGAAACCGTGATCGACTCGCTTCGTCGTCTGCAAAACGAGCCTGAATTTCCTTCAGCGCAACATTGCGATTGAGTTCCGTATCCTGCGCGAGTGAGACCGTCCCCAATCCACCAGCGGCGTGAGGCCTGAGTATGCGGTAGCGATCCGCAGCGGAACTCGGCTTGTCATTCGCCAAGTTTCCGTCGGTTGTAGTCTGCTGAATAACAGTAGGAACGAATGTTTCCGTATCGGAGACGAAGGTCTCTTCGCCCCTGATCTCGCCACGGTCGACTGCTTCATAAGCAGACAGCAACTCAAGCACCGCATTCGCAAGCTGTCCGTCTTCCCCAGATTCAGATTTGGCGAAAGCCGCCCACTCTGCAGCGGGTAATCGAATGGTGGCAAGAAAGATGCTTAGAACCTGACTCCGAATACTCATTTATGGCCCGTTGAAATGAGTGACTCGGCGACCTTCGGCCCGGTGTCCATCCCAAGTCAGGACTTCCATCCAGAACATGGCTTCCGAACCCGCAGTCGCCGCTTAAACGCGTCGCATTCAAGCTACTGGTTTAGCGTGATTTCGAGGAAAGGTCAAAGGCGAGCAACACCCTCACCGATCGCCGGGCGAGGGAGTCGATAATTCGACTTGAAGCGGCGTTCACTCCAAACCACAACAGT
The DNA here is from genome assembly GCA_045105495.1 of Planctomycetaceae bacterium. GTDB lineage: Bacteria > Planctomycetota > Planctomycetia > Planctomycetales > Planctomycetaceae > CAYNWT01. Next base: position 3,325 of record JBGCDN010000546.1, on the reverse strand, counting down.
TGTCTGCCGGAACACGATCAATCAACAGCAGAAACGGATCGATGCCAACTTTTGCTGGTTTCTCGTCTGTGATGAACGTGACCTCGACATTCGACTGAGTGACGTGGATGCGTTCACGATGCAGCGTCTTGCCGTATCGCTTTCCAGCTTTAGGCTCGGCAAAGGCAGCAATATCGATCCAGTCGTCGAGCGCGATTTCCGTTTCACTGCCTTTGCCATCTGCATTGAACTTGTGGCATTCTGCCTGAAACGTGACCCTGTATTGTCCGTCCTGCAGAGGTTCACATTTCGACTCGATCGCGCGATTGCCGAACAGGACGATTTTGTGAAATGAATCATCAATCAAAGTCGAGTACTTTTCCGGGGTGTGCTTTCGTAGCTCTGCAATCAGGTCCAGCGAGGTCGGATATGGTGGCTCGGTCTGATAGCCGAACTTCTCAATCAACCCTCGTAGCGCGGCGTTGACTTTGTCTTCGCCGATCATCTCCTGAAGGTGATACATCACAACCGACCCCTTCCCGTAGTGAATGTACGCCTGCGAAACATCAACGTCGGCGAGCGGTCGCTCATCATAAGATTCTGTGACCCGTTGCGCGAGATAGCGGTCCATCTGTGTTCGCAAGAAACTGCGCATCGCGTCAGGACCGAGCGACTTCTTCATCACCATCAGCGCCGAGTACTGCGCTAGGGTCTCGGCAAGAACGGTTCCACCCTTCGCGTCTGCCGGAGCCACCTGGTGCCCCCACCACTGGTGCGCGACCTCATGAGCGACAAGATACAGAACTCCGTGCAACGTTCGGTCTGATCGAATGTCCGTAATGAACCCCATGCCCTCTGAGTACGGCATTGTGCCTGGGAAAGAGATTGCGAACTGATTGATGCGTGGGAACTCAATGATTCGAGCCTGCTTGTGCCGATAGGGCCCGAACTCTTCCGTGTAGTATTCGAGTGCCTGCTGGATAGCGTACAGCATTTTGCCGGCATTCCAGTGATGCGCTGGATGGTGATAGACCTCAATATCGACACCGTTCCAATGCCGGGTCGCAACCTCGTAGCGTCCCGAAACCAATGCATAGAAGTTGAGCGACTGGTGGTCGAGCTGATATTCAAAGTAGCGGCGACTGCCTTCCGTCCAGGACTTCGTCAATGAACCTGGTGCAATCGCGATCTGATCTGATGACGTCCCAATGGTTGTCCGCATGTCGATCCAATCGCTATTCACACTTACGTAGTGATTTTCCTTTGCGGCTTGGTCTTCTCGTTCCGAAAGCAGCTGCCGCTCGCCAAGTCCGAACCGTTCCCGCGTGGACTTGTCGGTCAACTTCCTGAGCGGCTGGAACCCAATTTGGGGAACAATCGTCTGCTCAACATACGTCCCATTGTCGACGACAGACATATTGCTGACCTGGTTCTCAAACCCTTTCGGTTCGAACCGCACCGTGAACGACATATCGATTTCGTGGCCCGGCTGCAGTGGGCTGTCTAAAGCGTAGATTCGGTACAATGGATGTGCGGTGTCTTCTTCGGTGGCACCTTTGATAACGATGTCTGTTTCGTAATCCGAATTGAGCGTAACATGCAATTTGGGAACTGGTTGGTCGCGCTTGTTGCGTAGAGTCTGCTTTCCTTGAACCACCAGCGCTCGGCGTTCAGGGTACAACTCAGCATTCAACTCGATTGCCGTCACACGCGGTTGCGGCACCGATCGGAATTGCTCGAACTTCTTTTCGTACTCTGCAGTAACTTCGTCGCCTTGGGTCTCCGTGACGAACGTGTTGATCACGTTGGTGTTCGCGTAGATCCATGAGCCGCAAGCGACGAACAACAGTCCGCCGACGATTCCAACACGACGGGTTGGCCCGACAAATCTACTACGGGCTGCTAACAGTCTCGCCGACAAGACGGTATCGCGGCCACGCTGCCATAGAAGTGTGCTCGCCAACAACAGCAGAGCCGAACACAGAACCCAATACAGTCCGAACCAAAACAGCGATTCACTGTACGGGGTGAAGCCGTACAGGTCGGAATAGGTATATCCGGGGAGGTCGCCAAACTGGACAAGAAAAGACTCCACACCAAAGTAGCTCCAGGCAAATGCGTCCAGCATCGCCAGCGCGAAGAACAGAATGTAACCGGCATACTTGTTAGGCGCGGCGACGTGCGAGAAGACTGCCAACGAAATGACGCTTAACGTCGAGACGAAGTCGATCGCGATTAGTTCCTGGAAGTACAAATCAAGTTGGATGTTCGTCACACCTTTGCTTAGCTGGATAGCGACGCCACCACCGATGGCGAGCAGCTTGATTAAGGTCACAATCGTCAGCAGTGCCGCCACCTTCGCCAACACCATCGCGCCAATCGAAGTTGGCATCGCGTCACGAATATCTGCGATCCGAGAATCGCGTTCACGCCAAACCAACCACCCGGTGTAATAGACAATCACGATGGCCAGAAATAGCAGCACCCGCTCTCGCAGATTGTCAACGACCCACCACGTTACAGGCATGATCGAATCTCGCATCAGAAGCGGAGGGAGAGTGTTAAACAGCCCGAAAATGGTGATCATGAGAAACAGCGGGCTCTTCACGATCGCCAGTAAGTCCATTCGAAACTGTGTGGTCCACTGGTTCCAAACGGAACTCGTCCGAGCGGCCGCAGTTGGAACTTGCAGAGACCCGGCGACCGTAGCCACGTCTTGCTGAACCGTCGGATCGGAAGTGTCTCGTCGCGACGAAGCCTTGTCAGCTTTTGCAAACGAGAACTTCCAGTAGCTCAACCCGACAAGGCCCCCGCTGACAACCAACCAGATGGCCCGGTTCCAAAGGATAAGTCCTTCGCCGGAGACGAACTGAGTGTTTCGATCAGCGACTGTCCAGTACCTTGTCACAGTGCTGAAGGCAGCAATACCCATCGGATCCAGCAGGCCCACAAGCGTTCGATGCTGAATATCCTGCGTCAGCGTCCGCGCGAGAAGGCTGCCCATGATGAAGACCAACGCCGCTACGAACGCGGCAGACGTCTTTCGCAGCCACAACGACAGAGCAAAGATGATGGACGCGATGAAGAGCGTATTTGGCACCGCGAATAAGACGAAACCCAATACATGGGCGGACCAGCTTGTCGGTCCGAGCCTGTCTGCTGCATCTCCGGAGGAAATGGATGCCAGAAGAATCCCAATAGAAATGCCCAGCAACGGAACCAGCGAAAGCAACGTCGCTCCGCAGAACCGGCCGAGCAGGTAGTCGCACTTCCTGATCGGTCGAGTGAAAATCAACTCGTCAGTTCGGAACGTGAAATCCCGAATAGCGGCGGCTGAAACGAACGT
>JBGCDN010000545.1:0-19019 GCA_045105495.1 Planctomycetaceae bacterium | reverse complement strand
CGCTGCGAGATCGAATGGTTCCGAGGCCCACACACCATCAACGGACAAGGCACGTTCCAATTTCTTGATCGGCACCTCGGTTTCCAAAGCAAATCGAGCGGTGAGTAGAGGCCTACCAAGAATCCGGCGTACGTCTCGAGTGGTGATGCTGGGCACCAAGCCAGATCATCGCCGAGTTACAGCTGCATTTCCCGGAATTTCTTCACCAGTTCCGTCATGCGTTTTCGATTTGCGTTCATGTCGGAATAGCCAATGCGGGATGCGGATCGAAAATGAATGAGCTTGGCGTCCTCGTCGATGAAGAATTCGACATCGTCAATAAATCGCATGATGGCCGTTGTGAACTCGGATCGCAGGTAGGTCTCGCTTTCTTCTGTAATTCTGGTCCTTGGCGTTGATCCGACGACCGTCTTGATTCGTTCCATCACTGCGGCGGTATCGCCAGTGAATGAAATCGGTTCCATCTTTTGGGTCTCACGCGCAGCCTGAGTCCTCACGCCATTGGGAGACTCGGGGCAGGCAGCCAGCTTGCCATTGCTGACGCCAAGATTGCTCGGAGGTTTCGAAAACCAGTTCATCATGAGCAAACCTGCGAACATGGCCGCTGAAAGCAGCACGCAAATAATTGGTAATCGTCTTTTCATGGCGGATTGAAGACGTGATTGGCGAAGGATTCAACCGCGAAACGCTGGCCCAATTCGGCTCATGTCGATCGAGTGTTGTCGGTACACAGTGGAATCGGCATAATCCAAGCTCGTGGCGTCGTCGGAATTGGAATCGGGCGAGCCAGATTCAACAAAGTGATCAGCATTGATGGATAGACAACCGGGCCTTGCTGAGCAATCCACGACGGGGCAGCCTGTATTCGAAACAGGCTGTGAATACGTCGTCGATGCGTACGAATGCGATTCACTCGCTTTACGCGATCTTCCCGCACTGCGTGGATTGTGTAACGAAATCGTTGCGCACCTCGGGCTGAAGGTTGTTGGCGAACCGCATTGGCACCAGTTTCCCGACCCGGGTGGGGTGACAGGGCTTTACCTGTTATCCGAATCTCATCTCGCATGTCACACGTATCCAGAGTTCGGATTCGCGAGCTTCAATTTGTACTGTTGCCGTCGAAATACTGATTGGCCCTGGGAAACAGCTTTGGCGAAGACAATTGGTTCTCGTCGGGTCGTCGTCCGGAGTCTGCCTCGCGGTCAACACAACGACGAGGTATCGGCATGAAGCGGAAGGTCGCAGCATGCCCTTCTTGCGGCGGGCCGGTCGAGTTTCAAATTTCGACGTCGCTGGTCACGGTTTGTGGGTTCTGCAATTCGGCCGTCGCCCGAGCGGACAAGAAAGTTGAAGACCATGGCAAGGTCGCGGACTTGGTTCAAACCAATTCGTCGATTCAGCTTGGGCTTAGGGGAACCTTCAATCGAAAAGGCTTCAACGTCGTTGGCCGCGTTCAATATCGACACCCGGCTGGTGGCGTTTGGGACGAATGGTACTTGCTGTTTTCCAGCGGCCGATGGGGTTGGTTGGCTGAAGCTCAAGGCAAAACGTACTTAACGTTCGAAAAGAAACTTGCACCAGAAATGCAGGTGCCGGACTTTGACGAACTCTCTGCCGGCGCACCGTTCCAACTCGGATCGCTAGGGAAATTCGTGGTTGCTGAAAAAGGAACGGCAACCACCATTTCTGCAGACGGTGAGATTCCGTGGAACTTCACGCCCGGCGAAGAGGTTGTTTCAGCGGATCTCCAAGGACCTGACGGTGGCTTTGCGACATTCGAGTACAAGAATGGCAAAGCCATCGGGATCTACATTGGTGTTGAAACAACGCTGGATGCACTTGGCTTGCCGATTGAAGCAGAAGAGGTCGGCGGATTCGAAACTGCCAACACAGCAGCGCTCTCGCTCAACTGTCCTAACTGTGCGGGCCCGTTGACTCTACATGCTCCGGATGCGACGGAACGCGTCTGCTGTCCGAACTGCAGTTCGTTGCTGGACACGTCAGAGGGAAAGCTGGAATACTTTTCGACGCTCAAAATGAAGAAGGTCAAACCTGTTCTTCCTCTCGGAAAGACAGGTACATTCCGCGGCGTTGAGTACACGATTATCGGATTCATGGAACGCTTCACGCGATACGCCGGAACGGTTTACCCGTGGACGGAGTACCTGCTGTACGCTCCGGGACTCGGATTTCGCTGGCTGGTTCATAGCGAAGGTCATTGGACTTTCGCCAAGCCGATTTCGGTGGGCGACATCCAGCACGGCGGCGCTCGCGTAACCTATAAGGACGAAGGGTTTCGACTCTTCGACCGCTATCGCGCGTCTGTGCGGTATGTTGTTGGAGAGTTCTATTGGAAGGTGCTTCTGGGCGAAGAAGTCTCAATGCGAGATTTTATTGCTCCTCCACAGATGATCTCGATGGAAAAGTCCATCCGGATAAACAAGAACCAGCCAACAGAAGAGCTCAACGTTTCACTCGCATCCCACGTCCCACACGAAGAGCTGGAAGAAGCGTTTGGCGTTGAAGAACTTTGGAGACCCTGGAGCGTCGGACCGGCTCAACCGCGTCCGAAGAATGGCGGCGTCTTCATGCTATGGCTGGCATTCGCTGGCGTTCTATTCGGAATCAACCTGCTATTTTCGGCGCTCGCGTCGGGAACCGGAGTCGACCAATGGCTGTTCTTCTACGCGTTGGTGTTTGTCTCTGTCATCCCAATTGGAACGCTACTTTACAACTATCAGTTTGAAGTAAACCGCTGGAAAGACAGCGATTTCAGCCCCTACGCAACGCACGATGACTGATCTCACCACGGTGTGAACAATGAAGCTTACGAGTTTGATGAAAATCTATCTTGTCGTCGGGGGCCTGATTTCGATCTGGTTTCTTGTTGCGGCAGCCAATGAATGGAAAGCTCCCAACCTTGGCGTACTTGATGGGTCATCCAGCGGTAGTGGCGGTGGCCGAAGTTCGTACGGTTTTTGGGGCGGCGGAAAGTAAATCATGAACAACATAATCACACTCATCCTCCAGGACGGCGCGAACCTTGTCACGGACGTTGATGGGGCTGCGAGCAACTACAGCGAGCTGATGTTTCACATCATCTCCGGAATCATCTTTTCGGTCGTCGGCATTGCTGTACTCGGCGTCTGCTTTTGGCTGATGGAACGCATTACGCCGTTCTCCATCGTCAAAGAAATTGAAGAGCATCAAAATACGTCTCTCGCCATTGTCATGGGAGCCGTCGTGATTGCCATGGCCATCATCATCGCCGCCGCCATACACGGCTAACGAGGAGCGTTCTGCTAGACCGGGTGCGGCGGTGACCTTGGGTTGAGCGTCTCTCTAATCGAACAGCCGCGAGTGGTTCAGAGTCACTATCGCTCATTGGACTGCTGTCGTTCGATTCTTTGAATGAACCGAAGCAGCAACGGATGTGCGGGCCCTGCCATCTGGCCATGGTTGTAGCCATCGAGTTCCATGATCTTTGTATCCGGGTGCTTCACAACCTGCATCATCCGCCAAAAGTAGGCGTTCTCTTCGTAGCGCCCAAGCATTTCGAGTTTGCGATCGCCGGTAATCAATAACATCGGTGGCGAGCCTTTTCGCACGTGGTAGATGGGAGCCATCTGATCAACAATGGCCTGCGTCCCTGGGATGCCGCGTTCTTCTCGAACTGTGAAATGCGTGATGGTGTGGCCGCTATAAGGAATCAGACCGGCCAGATCGTTTGCGTCGATACCATGTGCTTCCAACCATCGCTTATCCATTCCGACCATGCTGGTGAGATATCCACCGGCGGAATGACCGCTGACAAAGACTCGCTTTGAAGAACCACCGTAGCGTTCAATGTTCTTAATCGTCCACGCAACGGCCGCCGCCGCGTCTTCAACGTACGCTGGGGACTTCACCTTAGGAGCCAGCCGGTAGTTCACACCGACAACGGCAATCCCCTTTTCCTTGAGTGCTTTTGGAATCTCTTTGCTACCCTTCTTCAAACCGCCGCCGTGGAACCAGACCACGGTGGAGAACCCTTTCACATTCGTTGGGAAGTAGATATCCAATTTGCATCGCTGCCGCATGTACGCCGTGCCGGTCTTAGTCGAGCGATAGGAAACGTCGATTTGCGTCTCGTACTGCGGTTTCGGTTCTTGCCCATTGGCGGCAAGACAAGAAGTGATAATCAGCAAGACAGATTGAAACAGAATTCTCAACGGAAGGCTCCTCAGAAGGCTCCTCAGAAGGTTCCAATCATCGTGACCGGAAGCGTGTAGCTTGTCCACCACCTACGCCGCGGTATGTTGGCCGTCACATCGTGAGACTGACACAAACCGTTCGATCCGGGATGCAGCGGTTCACTCTGCCTGACAGAAGTTTGCTATAGTCCCGACAATTCAAAACCACGCAGAATGAACCATGCAGCCACTTCAGCATTTGTTTCAAGACCTGATTGACTACGCAGGCCTGTTCCCGCCCGCCGCGTTGGACATGGCGGTGATGTCAGACAATTTCGCTCAGTACATGCAGTCTGATGAGAACTGGATGTTGGGACGTGTTGTTGTCCCACTGGCTAGAGTTGCTGACTTCAACCAGACTTACTCCGGACCATCGGTTCGAATTAGTGCTCTCACACCTGCGTTGGATTCGGATGAGTTCTCACCTGCGATCGATACAATCGCGGCTTTCAATCAACACGAAGAACACAAGATCGACGCTGTTGAAGTTCGAACCAACGACCTCGCCACGATCGCCAATGCAACCAAGCTACCAGACGGCGTGTGCTGTTTTGTTGAAGTCCCGCTAGATCAGACAGAAGCCTTCGTAAAGGCAATCGCAAGTTTGAACCAGCCACATCAAGTCTTCGCAAAGATCCGCACAGGCGGCGTCAAGCCAGAACTCATCCCTGATGCTTCGCTAGTGGCAGAACTAATCGTGGCCTGCAAACAAAGTGGGATTGGCTTCAAAGCAACCGCAGGCCTACATCACCCATGCCGCGCGGTCTATCCGCTGACTTATGAGACGAATTGCGATTCGGCTCGCATGCATGGTTTTCTGAACGTCTTCCTCGCCAGCTGTTTTGTGAATGAGCTTGGCTGGGACGCCAACATGGCTAAAACCTGCATCGATGAATTGACGGCCGAAGAACTCGAAGTGTCTGACACTTCCATCAAGTGGCGTGGACACGAAGTCACGACCAACGCGATCGCCAAAACGCGAAAGTCCTTTGCCATTTCGTTTGGTAGCTGTTCCTTCACAGAACCCGTTGAAGACCTGACCAACTTGTCGCTCTTGCCGGAGAATCCGAATGCGACCCATTGACCATACCCACGACACCAATGCTGAAAGCTGGGTAGAAACCGCAGCCCACAGTGATTTCCCAATTCAAAACCTGCCGTTCTGCAGCTTCACAAAAGAGGGCCGCGACCGACGTATCGGCGTTGGCATTGGTGACAGCATTCTCGACCTCCGAGCCTGCGCGGATGCAGGACTGTTCAAAGGAATCACCGCTTTCGCCGTAGAGGCAGAGACACTCAACCTGGTCATGTCGCTGAATCCTGAACAGCGACTTGCGTTGCGACATCGTGTGTTCGAACTTCTTTCTGCCGACTGCGGTGAAGTTCGCGACAATCAGCAACTTCGCGACGCAGCGATCGTTCGGCAGGCCGATGCTACGTTCCACATGCCGTGCGATGTTGGCGATTACACAGACTTCTACGCATCTGTTTTTCACGCGACTAACGTCGGTAGCATGTTTCGGCCAAACAACGCACTGCTGCCGAACTACAAACACATTCCCATCGGCTACCACGGTCGGGCGTCCAGTGTTGTTGTGAGTGAAACGCCTGTACGACGGCCGAGTGGACAACAGGCTCCGGCAGAAGAAGGTGGAAGTCCAACGTTCGGTGCTGCGAAGCTATTGGACTACGAACTGGAAGTCGGTTTTTACATCGCGGAAGGCAACCAACTTGGTTCATCAATTAGCATTGAGAACGCAGAAGATGCCATCTTCGGAATGACTCTGGTTAACGACTGGTCAGCTCGAGACTTGCAGAAGTGGGAATATCAGCCACTGGGTCCATTCCTGGCAAAGTCATTCGCGACGACGGTGTCTCCGTGGGTCGTGACGATGGAAGCTCTGGCACCGTTTCGTTGCGAAGCGTTCGTTCGAGATACTGGCGACCCACAGCCAATGGAACATCTCAGCAGTGAAGAGAACAAGCAAAGCGGCGGCGTGAATTTAAGCCTGTCTGTTGCGTTGTCATCAGAGCAGATGAGAAACGACAACGTGCAGCCAATGCATCTGACATCAGGAACCTTCCGCAATATGTACTGGACGATCAGCCAAATGGTGGCACATCATTCCAGCAACGGATGCAATCTTCAGCCGGGCGACTTGTTGGCCAGCGGAACCGTCTCGGGCCCTGAAAGAAATTCGCGTGGCTGCCTGCTGGAACTGACATGGGACGGCGAGTTTGGGAAGCCGGTTCCCGGTACGCAGCGAACTCCGCTTCAACTACCGACCGGCGAAGAACGACGATTCCTTGCCGACGGCGACGAAGTCATCATCGCCGGGCACTGCGAGACTGATGGGTATGCAAGAATTGGTTTCGGAACGTGCACCGGCATTGTTCTCCCAGCAAGTTAAGAAACCAGTGTCACGAAGAGATCGCACCACACATCAAGTCTGACCCAATTGTCGTGCACCGCTCAAGCCGTAGTGTTACCATTCGCCAGACAAGGCTTGGAAGAACTTCAAATGGATTGTTGCATGTCACTTAGTTCGCTGCTTTTACAATCACCATCATTGTTGGCTCACGCAGGGCATGCCCATGCGACTGAGGAAACAGGATTGGTGCATTATCTGACGGAACCGAGCCACGCCTGGGTTTGGATGACTTCAATACTAATTCTCGGCATCGCAAGCACATTGACACTTCGAGCTATCCGGAAACGTCGAGATGCCGCGGTTGCATAGCCGCAAGTGCCGAAACATGCTGCTCAGCCTCTGCTCTGCGTTTGCTGTATTGCTATGTTCCCCGGTGTCCGGGCAGGAGTTTCCTGCTGCATCGTCCAAGAAAGGGCTGCAGGTCCAGATGCTGGACGACGCACTGGCACTTGGGGTGAAGCACGCGACTCTCAACGTCAATCTCAGTAGCTTTGCTGTCCCTGCCAACGCGAAAAACAGCAAGGACGTTGCCACCTACCAATGGAAGCATGACGGTCGCGAATTCAGATTCCGTAAGAGCGTCGTTGACGATTTCGACCGCAAGATCGCGAAGCTCTCAAGAAACGATGTGCTGGTCTATCTAATTCTGCTGGTGTATCGCAGTGCGGATCCGGCGATCAACGAAGTTCTATGCCACCCCAAATACGACTCCGCCGCGCCGAACCGATTGTCGGCGTTCAATACGGTGACAGAAGATGGCCAGCAGTGGCTTGCGGCATTGACTGAGTTCATGGCAGATCGGTGGACGCCACGACTAGGAGAAACTGAAACCCGACCACGCGTTGTCGGCTACATCGTCGGAAACGAAGTGAACTCACACTGGTTCTGGTCGAACCGAGGTTCAGTCACCATGCCAGAGTTTGCCAAGGACTACCATGCCGCCGTGAGAACCGTCCATCGCGCGGTACGAAAGACAGCGGCGTGGCCACGTGTGTACGTTTCCCTGGAACACCATTGGAATATTCGCTTTGCAGGCGGTAACGGCATGCAGGCGTTCCCCGGCCGCCCTTTCCTGGAAGAGTTATCACGCTTAGTGAAGGCGGAAGGCGACTTCGATTGGCATGTCGCGTTTCATCCGTACCCAGAGAATCTCCGTAACCCGCGATTCTGGAAAGATCGTTCGGCAACCGACGCCGACGATTCACCTCGAATTACGTTTCGCAATCTGCAGGTCCTTGCTCGATTTCTTGAACGCCCCGAGATGAAGTTCAAGGGCGAGCCCCGTCGAGTCATTCTCAGCGAACAAGGCTTTGATACACCAGCCGGCGACGATGGCGAAACTGTTCAAGCCGCGGCTTACTGCTACGCCTACCGAAAGGTGGCGAGCATGAAGAACATCGACGCGTTTATTTTGCACCGACATGTCGACCACAAGTATGAAGGTGGTCTCCGGCTGGGTCTGTGGTCACGCAAACCAGACTCTGTTAGCTCACCTGATCGGAAAAAGAAGATCTACGACTGCTTCAAAGCAGCTGATCAAGATGATTGGGAAGACGCCTTCCGGTTCGCGTTGCCGATCGTCAATCTCACTTCGTGGGAAGAGTGATCAGCCGCCGCCGCGTTGTGACAACGGACCGTTTGAGTCGGCACCCCGACTAACTCGCGACGGCACTCCAGCGGCTCCATGCTTCGAGCACGGTTCGGAAGTGGACGTCAACAATGTCCGGTATGTACTTCGAATAGCCGCCAGCCATAACCGTCGCCACGGCAGCACCTTGATCGCTGCACCAATCAAACACCATTTGGTCGCGGCGGGCGAGCCCGTCCTTGGTCAGAGAAAGACGGCCCAGGCGATCGTTCATGAATGGGTCGGCCCCAGCGACGTAGAACACAATGTCGGGACTTATCGTGACCGCAATGGTCTGGAGCGAATTCAAAAGCTTCTCGAGATACTCTTCGTCCGCCACACCTTCGTCCAAAGCGACATCCAGATCACTGACCTTCTTGCGAGCTGGAAATGCTTTTCTGGCATGCATTGAGAATGTAAAGACAGACGGATCACTTTCAAACAAAACCGCGTTTCCATCTCCCTGATGTGCGTCACAGTCGATGATGGCAACCGTACTGACCAGCTTCATTGTCTGAAGCTCTCTGACTGCAACCGCGACATCATTGAAGACGCAATAACCGGCTCCCGCGTCAGCGAATGCGTGATGCGTTCCTCCTGCCAGGTTCACACCATAACCAGAGCCCAGCGCAGTATGTGCCGCGGCGATTGTCGCCCCAACAGACCGACGAGATCGCTCCACCATTAGCTCGGACCACGGAAAGCCGATGCGGCGAACCTCTTCCGTTGCCAGCGTTCCAGCTTTAACTCGCTGAATGTACGCCGCCGTATGCACACGGCGAAGTTGCTCGTCCGTCGCTCCGTCAGGAACGCACAGATGCTCGCTTGGAATCTGGTCGCTGGAGAGGATTCGCTCCCGAAGCAAACGATACTTGGACATCGGGAACGTGTGTGTATCCGGCAGCGGCAGCTCAAAGTGATCCGTGTAGAAGTACTTCATCGCTCCGAAATACTTGGAAGCATGACATCAACGATGACCTGCTTTCGGTTCTCCATACTGACTTTTTGCACGACCGTAGCCCCGGTTTTTGTGCTGACCGTAATCTCATACTGCTTCTTCGCGGCGACTTCGAAAGCAAGAATGTCATTCGTGTCGAACGACGTGTCACGACTTCGTCCGGCTTGCATCTCCTGGCCAACAGCCGTGAGCTTGACGTCAGCAGCAACCCGCTCTTTCGGATTCGAACTCCAGACTCGAACCATCAGACGCGATGCGTTTGCTTTCGCTTTGGGTAAATATCGATGAGTCACGTTCACCGCGTTCACCGACTTCATTCCCGGAGCCCAAACCAACGGGAAGTGACGCCCCGTCGATTTGTAGCTAGCCGCATAGATCGCGCTGAGCTCTGAGTCTGGCAATGCTTGGGCAGCGTCTGCCTGAAACCAAGTGTGATTCAGTCCCTGACCGCTTGGTTCGGCCGCTCCAGTGAAATGCCATTCTTGATCCCAGACTTCAATCCACGTGTGGTTGCCGCGTTTGTTTGCCCACTTCGGTATTCCGACCAACCGAGCCGGAACACCAACCGCGCGGCAGGCATTTGTGAGAATGATTGATAGCCCAGTGCACGACGCGAGACCGGATTGCATCGATTCTTTCGGACTCTGATCTGCCCGCTGACGTTTGGTGGAATACCGAACGTTGAGCGTCTTGAACACAGTCTCATTCAGCTTCTGCGCAGCTTCGGATGGCGTTTTGCACTCGGCAACGACGGGAAGAAACCGGTTCACGAAATCCGCCCGCCAGGCATGGCGCGGTTCGTTTACGTTTCCATACGGAAGCACATCATTCAAAAAGATGGCCTCGGGTATGTTCTTGCCCCACTGAGTTTTCTCGCGTACCTCATAGGCCAGACGGACGTTCTCGAGAAGAAAGTCTGCGGACAGAGTTTTCAAATCAGATTCAGGCATCCATCGAACAAGAAACTCCATCCCACGCTTTTGCGAAACGGGCACTTGATCCAATGCCATCTGGATTTGCGTTCGATTTGAACCAGCTAGCTTCAACGCGTCGTCAACGGACGGACTGCTGTTGATGTTCTGTGCGTTCGCGAGCGTTGTTACGGCCAGCAGTAAAACGCACGTCGTCAGTTGTCGCATTTCTCGGTCCACCCATTCGCTGTCAGACAGTCTGTTTAACAAACAGCATCGTCGGTACGGGCAGCATCGGCAAGGCAACTACCGAGAGGGCAAGTGGAATACTCGGAATGCACCTTCTCTGGACTGAACCTCAGAGAGAAGCCGACGGCTTCCCATTCTTAAAGCGACCGGTCAAGCGCGGTCAGATCCATTTGTCCGCTGGGGCGGTGAGCTCGCCACCAGCTTCCCCCGTGTTGACAGTACCCGCTTGTTCCAACAGCAGGATGTGGCACTCACTCTTAGCTCGTGGACGGTGTTCGACACCGCGAGGCACTACAACCAATTCACCTTCTTTGACGACAACAGACCTGTCGCGGTACTCCATCGTAAACTCGCCTTTGACGACAAGAAACGCTTCATCTGTTTCTGCATGCGAGTGCCAGACGAAATCGCCTTCGATTTTCGCCAACTTAAACTCGCAATCATTCATTCGGGCGACGATGTGTGGCGACCACTGATCGTCGATCAGTTCGAGCTTTTGCTTCAGGTTGATTACCGACATGACGTCCTCCTAACTCCATGACCAACTTGGCTACTCGAAAGGCAACGTAGTGTCTTAAAGACAACAGTCTGCCAATACCGGGCGGAAGTCAGTCCGCCTTCTCACCATCACCCATCTCCAACTGCCGCATTTTTCGGTAGAGGTTTGAGCGATGCAAACCAAGCAATCGAGCTGCTTCGCTCATGTTGCCACCGACTCGCTTGATCGCTCGCTGAATGTAGTCGCATTGAAAGGCCCGGGTCGCTCTGTCGAGGCCAAGATCCAGCGAAGGCTGGTTCGCGTTGTCTTGTTCGGGGCTCAGAATGAACGCCAGGTCATCCACTTCTACCCGTTCTCCGGATGACAGAAACGCCACGCGTTCCATCAGGTTCCTCAACTCTCGCACATTACCGGGCCACGAATGCGCCTGCACACGTCGTCGAGCTTCAGCAGAAAGGGACAAGTTTGGTCGCTTCGCCTGAATCGCAAACTGTTTGAGGAACGATTCCGCCAGCGGAAGAATGTCTTCTGGCCGATCACGCAGCGCGGGTAGGTCGAGCGTTACCACGCTTAATCGGTAGTAAAGATCTTCTCGGAACTTTCGCTCTCGGACAAACTCAGCAAGGTTCGCATTCGTTGCCGCGACGACTCGTGTATCGATCGGAATTGGCTGCGAACCACCGACACGCGTGATGACTTTTTGTTCGAGAACACGAAGCAGTTTCGCCTGACCGCCGAGGCTCATATCTCCAATTTCATCGAGAAACAGAGTTCCACCGGCAGCAAGTTCAAACTTACCCTGCCGCATCTCGTGAGCGTCTGTAAACGAACCTTTTTCATGACCAAAGAGCTCGCTCTCCAGCAGCGTCTCAGTCAATGCCGCGCAGTTCACGGCCACGAACGGGCTATCGTGTCGCGGTCCTTGATAGTGCAGCGACTGAGCACACACTTCTTTTCCGGTTCCGCTTTCACCGAGGATGAGAACCGGTAAATCAGTCATCGCGAGCCGGCTGATCGTATCCCGCAGCGCGACCATCGATGCGCTTTCACCGATCAGGCGGACGCCTTGAGTGACTCGGTCGGTCAACTGTTCGCAATTGCGTTCCAGCTGATCGCGTTCTTCTAAATGCCGAAGCGCGATCGCTGCTTGAATACCAAGTTGGCGAAGACAAAGTTCGTCCTCAGCAGTGAACGCGCCATCGTGCTTGTTCAACCCTTGGAACGCGCCAACAAGTCGTTCTTCTCCGTCCAGCAAAGGAACGCAAATCAGGTTCTCTGTTCGATAGCCACTCTTTCGATCGACTTCCTGATTGAAGCGAGGATCATCGTAGGGGTGATCGACTTGGATCGCTCGACCGGTTCGCAAGGTTTCTCCAACGATCCCGCCGCTGTCGGGAAGCCGTAGCGTTCCACCATCCACGCCCAGTGCAGGACATGCGATGACTTCTTTTCGATCGCGGTCCCAAAGGAAAATACTCGATCGGTCGCAATCGACCATCCGCGTTGCTTCTTCAGCGATCGTCTCGAGCAACGGTTGCGTCTCGCGTGCCATCGAAAGCTTCGACGCGATCTTCAGCGTAGTTTGTAGGCGATCGATCCGACGGTCGGCTCCGAGGCATCGATCCGTGATCGTCATTCCAAGACTCAATGCACGCGCCACGAAATGGGCGTGCGTCAGCAGCTCCGCATCCGCTTTTCGACTCAGGCCCACCAGCAGGCGAGTCGGTCCAGAATCGAAGGCCATCGGAACCGCGATAGTTGCCCAGCCCTCGCCGACATCCGTAAAGCCAGCAGCTTCTCGATCTAGTGCTTCTGCCCAAAACTGTTGTGGCGTCTGATCCAGCGAGTGACGGCCCACTTCCGCCAGCGTCTGCCACTCTGGTGTCCGTTCGACAACAGCCGCCCATTGCAGCGAGAGTTCAGCCGACAGCTCTTTCAGCTGGTCGTCTCTGAACCGAGCACCGTCTTTCGACTTCGCTGCCTGCGCCAAAATGCGATCGCATAGCTGCAGCAGTGTCCCTTGTGCACCTCCGTCGCGGAAGAGGGACAATTCACTCCATTTTAACCAAGTTGCGGCCACGCTTAACTCCATTCGCTGGCTAATCAGTCCTCAGTTTGACTGCGCGAAGCTTAGTGGCGTGGTCTCAAAGACGCAACGTCTCAGACAATCAGGACTCCGTCGCCACAGTGGCGGCGGCTGCTTTCGATTTGGTTTGAGCCATCAACTTGCGTTGGTACCGCCCCTGAACAATGTCAACCAGAACCAATGTCCCAATAACGAAGTAGAACGTTGTCTTCGACATGGCCTCTACGGCGTATCCGAAAAACTTCAGGTGAGCAAGGTGGCCACCTTCCGATACCAGCAGGACTCCCACGATCAATAGCACGAACAATCCGAGTACTTCGTAGAGCCGATTCTTCTGAAGGAACTCAGAGACGCGGTCAGCGAGCACGATCATCATAATGCCACTGGCAATGATGGCGAGCGACATGACGACTTCGTCCCCCACTGTGATGACGGCTGCTTGGCCGGGTTCCGATGTTGAAGTCAACGCAATCGCACTGAGGATCGAATCGAAAGAGAACACGAGGTTCATGGTGACGATCCAGAACATGGCTGTCCCAAAACTCCGCTTCGGTTCATTCGTCTGGCCGAGTTCATCGGCGGCCATCATGTGGTAAATCTCTTTGACGGCGGTATACAGCACAAACACACCGCCAACGAGAACAATCACGGCGTGAACGTTGAAACTCCCTTCGACGACACCTTTCCAAGGGAGATGGAGGAACGGATCCTGCAGCTTGGAAATGACCTGTACCACAATGACCAGCAAAATAATGCGTAGCGCAATGGCTAGACCAATACCCCATCGCCGAACTGTGGACTGCTGAGATTCTTCAACACGCTTTGACTCAATTGAGATGTACAGAAGGTTGTCGAACCCCAGCACTGCCTGAAGAAGCGTGAGCACAAAAAACGTAAGTACATAATGCAGCATGATGTTTCGTTCGACAGTTGGACATCTGGTTGGTCGGCAGCAGCAAGAAGCCGCAGTGCTGTTGAAATGTAACGATCTGGCGCTCTGCGCGAAGGTGGGTTCGCAGTCGGCTGATTCGGATGGTGTGCGCAGGGTGAGAACGGCGGAAATTGCCGGTTTTCAGGCCAAAATCCAGCGAACCGGGGCCGCGCTACGCGGATTCGAAATTCAGATACTGGTCTGATCGGGATCCGTCGAATACCATTCGTGTCGCCGAGATCAAGCTTTGCCCCGTATCCTGCTCTTGGCGTTCGTTCGGTTCGAAATTGAATGAGAACCGGTGTTCAATCGGGTTTGTCTGATCTAATGATCACACTGCTGACTCGACACAGAGTTAGCGACGTATTTAAATACAGGTCCTATTCAGATAACCCAGTTGTCCTCCCTTTGGAAATCGAGACGGAGAACGCGGATGCGTAATTTTGCCAAAGTCGCCCTCAGCCTTTCAGCGGCCCTGATGGTTGTCGGGATGATGGATACACCAGAAGCCAATGCCCGAACCCAGTACCAAAAGCAGATGGGCAAAATTTACCCTGACCTGCTGAAAAAGCACGGTACTGGCAAAGAAGGCGCCAAGAAGTTCTCCTGCAAGGTCTGCCATCCTGGCAAGACCAAGAAAAAGCGAAACGACTTCGGCGTGGCGCTGACAAAGGCCATGGGTAAGAAGAACCAAAAAGACGAAGCCAAGATCAAAGAAGCTTTCGAAAAAGTCGCAAAGGAAAAGAGCGGCAAAGACAAAGCGAAGACCTACGGCGAACTGATCAAAGACGGCAAGCTTCCAGGTAGCGAAAAAGAAGCGAACTAAGTTCAGAAGCTTCTGAGAACCAGATCAAAAGGCGAGATCCAAATTGGGTCTCGCCTTTCTTTATGCGCCAATGGTTCTCGTGGCGCCTGTCACTTCCGCTATCACCCGCACAGTTAGCGCGCGAAGGGTTGGTGTCACCACGTACAGAGCAACCGACCGATGGTTACCTTTAACCCGGTATTCCCTGCGCGACGTTCGCCATGGCTTCAATCAACGCGGAACAGATCCCACTTACCCTGCCCGAAAACGGTCGCAGAGTCGACGTCGACAGCGCGCTTGTGCCGGACAGTTCGTTTGCTGATCTGAACACCGTGATTCGAGACACCTGCAATCGATTCTTGCGGACAACCGGTTGGGCTCTGACATTTCAACGTGCTGAGGACAAACTTGCTGACGACCTGGAAGAACGATTGAGCCAGGACGCAGATTGCTACTGGCATGCTCGCGTAGAAAGTGGCTTTAGCACGATCGGACTGATGTCGATCGTGCGTGGTCGAGAACAGCTGCCGGAAGATCGAACGAAGATTTCTGACAGCCCGTTCCTGCAATCCCGTTTAAGACGACTAGTTTTCCCGCTGCCAGACGCATGCGATGCGGCTGACATTGTGGTGAACCTGCTTAGCAAGATCGCAACGCGGTCACAGGTTCTTGAACTCGCTGACACACCGGCAGAACACACGAAGTCACGCGGTCGTCGTCGGACATTAGACCCAAACGCCCAACGTCGCCTGGACGTGCTCCGGTTCCTTGCCGGATTCGATGCCGTCGCCCTTTTCCTTTCCGAAGAAGACTCACTCCGCCTGCAAGCGACATCGGGACTCTCCTTCGATCAGGTCCCATTGCCGGAAAGGTCACCCGACGAGTGCATTGCGGAAAGCATGTCGATATCGGGACTGGAAATCACAATCCAGCAACCGCATGGGCTTCTTCCCTCGAACTTCGCGTGTGGACTTTGTGTTCCACTGGACCGGCGCGATCGCAAACTTGGCGTTCTCTGGTTCTATGCAACCGCCAAGCCAGAATCGCTACGGACACAAAGTGTCGAGCAGGCGATTTCACTTGCCGGTAAATTTGCCGGTGCCCTTGAAGATATGGTGCTGTCGAGACTCACGGCAGACCACACCGAACTTCAACGCGAGATGCGACTTCTTGGTCAGATTCAGAAAACGGCTGAATCGATTCCCCCACCCAAAGACCCGCGCATTGAGTACAGCTATTTCACTCAGGGCACCACAGAAGTAAACGGCGATCTGTGCGAGAATATTTCGCTTGACGAGCACCGTACATTCTTTGCCATTGGCGATGCATGTGGCCATGGCCTGCCTGCCGCCGTGATTACATCAACGGTTCGTGGCTGCCTGCGATGCATGGTCACGGACAACAGCCCGATTGGCGATTTGTCCGATCTGCTAAGAACCGTCGGCAACGCGATTAACACGACAACGCCAACCTACATGTTCATGACTCTCTTTATTGGAGTCGTCGATACTCAGCACCGTAAGCTGATTTATTCAAACGCCGGCCACCCCTCACCGCTCATGTTTCTGCCCAACGGCCAGGTGACTCGATTGGAAGGCACAGGACTTCTATTGGGAGTCATGGAAGACGCAGACTATCGTGACTTCGAAGTCGATTTCGAACCAGAAACGAAGCTGGTTGCGTTCTCTGATGGAATTACTGAAGCCCGCAACGAGCACAAAGAATTATTTCTCCACGACGGTGTTTTGAACGCAGTGACAGCAGTCGATCGCCCGGGCAAGAACACAGACGAACTATTAGCATCTGTGCTAACAACAGTTCGCGACCATTCTGGCGACGACTTCCCCGACGACATCTCCCTGCTGATCCTGCGACACAATCAGTGCGAACCGAGCGGGCTCAAAGACTAGTTAGACGTTTGCCGTCCAGAACAGGATTGACCGAGCCACAACAGTCAGTTCGGCAAATAACCGCGTGAGCCCCATCGTCCCAACGCCGCTGCCGCATACGGTGAAGCGGAACGCTTCCCGAGGAAAGTCAGTGGCGATACGCATTCGCACGTACGATGATGTGGGACACGGTTTTCCGGACTCTCTTTCACCAGTGTGACCCTCATGATGGTTCTTACGAAGCCTGCTGCTCTTCTGTTGCTCGTTGCCGGAAATGTGTTCGCCGAAGACATTCGGTTTGCCCAGGACATCCAACCTATCCTCGCGCGGAAGTGCTATGCGTGTCATGGTCCGGATGAAGAAACTCGCGAAGCCGGTTTGAGGCTTGATGTACGCAGCGCGGTGATTGACTTCGGTGCGATTGACGAGAACGACCTGCCCGGCAGCGAGATTCTTAATCGCATCTTCTCTGACGACCCTGACGTTCAGATGCCACCACCAGAGTCGCGGGAGACCTTAACCGGTGAGGACAAAGCGAACCTTCGAAAGTGGGTTCATGCTGGAGCGAAATATGAACAGCATTGGGCATTTATTCCTCCACAGAGGTCTGTGCCGCCTGCAATCGAGAATGTGAAGCACCCAATTGATCGGTTCATCCGTGATCGCCTGAATGAGGAAAAGCTAAGTCCAGCCGAACCAGCAGATCGGTACACGCTGGTACGACGTGTTTACCTGGACCTCATTGGTCTTCCTCCCACGCCAGAGCAGGCGGATGAGTTCGTCAACAACCCGTCTTCGGAAGCGTTCGAGAATCTTGTCGATCGCCTGTTGGCTTCCCCCAAGTACGGAGAACGTTGGGCTCGCTTGTGGCTCGATCTGGCTCGCTATGCAGACACCAACGGCTACGAGAAAGACCGAGCCCGTTCCATCTGGCCATATCGCGACTGGGTAATCAACGCGTTAAATGAGGACATGCCGTTCGATCAGTTTACAGTCGAACAACTTGCTGGCGACATGCTCCCGAACGCAACGGACGCCCAGCGAATTGCAACCGGATTTCATCGCAACACCATGCTGAATGAAGAGGGCGGCATCGATCCACTTGAGTACCGTTACTATTCGATGGTCGATCGAGTTGGCACTACAGGAACCGTGTGGCTTGGCCTGACCACCGGCTGCGCGCAGTGTCATACGCATAAGTATGACCCAATCCTACACACGGACTTCTATCGCCTGATGGCTTTGATGGACAACGCCGATGAACCGGACCTTGCAGTCAAGCGAGCAGACGTCGTTCGACGCCGCGAAGTGCTTGAGCAAAAGATCAGCCAGCTCGAATCGCAGTTGGCCGCGAAGTTTGGGTCGAAGCCAGAATTGGACGCAGCCGTTAAGCAGTGGGCTGAGACGCAAAATAAGCAGGCCGTCCCATGGACAATTATCCGTCCAACCAACATGAAGACGAACCTGCCGAAGTTGGAGTTGCTACCGGACGGCTCAATTCTCTCCACAGGTGACGTCACGAAACGTGATGTCTTTGAACTGACATTTCGGCCGTCCGAACCAATAACGGCCATCCGGCTAGAAGCTATCCCCGACGAACGCCTACCGGCGAACGGTCCCGGACGAGCGTTTTACGAAGGCCGAAAGGGCGACTTCTTTCTGAGCGAAGTTGATGCGACGAGTAACGGGATGCCCATTCGATTTGAGACATCGTCGTCCAGTATTAACGCGAACAAGTGGTCGCCTGAAAACATTTTCGATGACGAAGGCTCATCCGGCTGGGCTCTGTCCGGAAAAGAAGGCAAGCCGCATCAACTTGTCATGAACCTTGCCAAGCCTGCACCAGCGGGCGTCGAACTGAAAATCGAATTGCTGTTCGAACGCCACTACGCAGCTTCGTTAGGACGCTTTCGGTTCTCAGCAACATCGCAAGCCCCCGGCAAGAAAATCCGCGCGAAGACGATGCCGATTGAAGTTGAAAGACTGCTTGCATCAGGCGCGGCCTCGGTGGCCGATGAACCAGTCGTTCGAGACTACTTCCTTCAGACCACACCAAAGCTGGCCGAGGCTCGCAAACCGATTGAAGCACTGCGGAAACAAATGCCGCGGTTTCCAATCACGCTTGTGCTTCAGGAACGTCCTGAAAGCAACCTACGAACAACATATCGACATCATCGCGGAGAATACCTCAGCCGGCGAGAGGTTGTTGAACCAACGTTACCATCGCTGTTTGAAAGCGACCGAGCCATCAAGAATCGGTTCGAACTGGCACAGTGGTTGGTAAGCAAAGACAACCCGCTGGTTGCTCGCGTGACCGTCAACCGGGCATGGCGTGCGTTCTTTGGGACAGGTATTGTGAAGACCAGTGGCGACTTTGGAACGCAATCCGATCCGCCTTCC